>JBFGOX010000015.1:0-16355 GCA_041565015.1 Burkholderiaceae bacterium | reverse complement strand
GGTCTCGATCACATCGGCGAAGCGGCGCGCGTCGACCTGAACCTCGCCTGGCACCGCCTCGATGCCTGGCCCGACGTCACGCCGGGACTGGCGCGACTGCGCAAGCTCTTCCGGCTCGCGCCCTGTTCGAACGGGAACATATCGCTGATGGTGGATCTGGCGCGCCGCAACGGGTTCGTCTGCGACGCGATTCTCGGCGCCGAGACGGCGCGCGACTACAAGCCGAAGCCGGTCGTCTATCTTTCGGCTGCGGCGGCGTTCGACTGCGCACCGGGCGAAGCCATGATGGTGGCAGCGCATTCGTCGGACCTGGCCGCCGCAGCCGCCGCCGGGCTGCGTACGGCGTTTATTGCGCGCCCGAACGAACATGGGCCCGGCAAGGGCGAGCGACAGGCCAGCGTGCCGGTCGGCTTCAGTGCGGCAACCCTGCTTGAGCTTGCCGATCGGCTGCTGTCGGACTGAATTGGTCGCCGGCTCGCGCCCGGCGGATCGCATTGCCGGGCAGCGAGCGCGCCTGCACTCGGGTACCGGCCGCGATCGGATTTTTTCAGGTCACCGCCGGGGGCGAACGCCTCTGCACCGTTTGCCTGCCCAAAGCCTGACGTACATTCGGCCGGAGCGTCGAGCAGCGCGAATGCCCGCACCCGGCCGACGGCTGGCATCAGCAAGCCGGCCCCTGGCGCGCTGACGATGGCCGTTGACGTCTGAAGCGCATCGTTGTCGCGGCTGTCGTTAACAGCACCGCGCAGATCGCGCCTTCGGCATCACCTTTTTCGGTCAGGACGCGCCGTAAGCGATGGCTACGTTCTGCGACTGACCTGCAAGCGAATCAAGACACGATGCCGCAGTTCCGGCGCCGGGCGGGGAGGTTCGCGATCGTTCATCGAGCTGCGCTTCACGATCGGAGCCCACCATGTTCAGAACAAAGCTGATCCTCGCGACGCTGCTTGCCGGCGTTTCACTCGGGGCCAGTGCAGATCGCGCCGACCAGCGTGACGAGCACTATTTCTGGGAAAAGTCCGACCTGGTGCAGCCTGCCGCCGTGCATGGGCAGTCGGCACAGCCGCAACGCCACACCACCGACGGCAGGACGCTGGCCTTTGGCGCGCGCGACGCGCTCTTCGTGATCCCGCCGTCGGTTCGCAGCCGCGCCGAAGTGATCGCCGAACTGCACGAAGCGTCACGGCTCGGCCTGATCAGCCAGGGTGAGGCCGATCTGCGAATCGCCACGCCGGCGCAGGAAGCGCGGATCGCCGCCGCTGGTCGATCGCAGACCATGGGTGGCGTGGCGGCGCGACGGTAAGGCAATACCGCGAGGAGCGCCGGCGTTGCCGCGCAACCAGCGCCGATTTAGGGGCAGCGCGATCGCGGTTGGCGTCGGTCGGTGAGCGGGGCAGTCCGGCAGAGGCGGCGCCCGCTCGGCGGGGCGCCACTTGATACACGGTCAGGCGCTACTGCGCGCACCAGCCGCCGTCGATGTTGTACGAAACGCCGCGGATCTGGTCGGCAGCCGGTGAGCACAGGAATACGGCCATTGCGCCCAGTTGCTCGGGGGTGACGAACTCCAGCGACGGCTGTTTCTCGCCGAGCAGTTCGCGCTTGGCAGCGTCATTGTCGAGATTGTCGCGCGCCGCGCGGGCGTCGATCTGTTTTTGTACCAGCGGTGTGAGCACCCAGCCCGGGCAGATTGCGTTGCAGGTCACGCCCGTGGTGGCCGTTTCCAGCGCCACCGTCTTGGTCAGGCCGACGACCCCATGCTTGGCGGCCACATAGGCGACCTTCTGCGCCGAGGCGACCAATCCATGCGCCGAAGCGATGTTGATGATCCGGCCCCAGTTGGCCTGCTTCATCTTGGGCAGCGCCATGCGGATCGTATGGAAGGTCGAGGACAGGTTGATGGCGATGACGGCGTCCCAGCGCTCGGTCGGGAACTCCTCGATCAGCGCCACGTGCTGGATGCCGGCGTTGTTGACCAGCACGTCGACGCGGCCGAAGCGCGACTCGGCGGCACGCACCATGTCCTCGATCTGCGACGCCTTGCCCATGTCGGCGCCGTGATACATCGTCGCCACTCCTTGCGCCTGCAGTTCCTTCTCGATGGCCGCGATCGCGCCGGCGTCGCCGAAGCCGTTGACGACGATATTGGCGCCCTGCCCGGCGAGCGCGCGGGCGATGCCCAGGCCGATGCCGCTGGTCGATCCGGTGACCAGCGCCGTCTTTCCTCTCAACATGGCGTGTACCCCTATGGTTGCGGTGCGATGCACTGCTAGTATGCCGGCGAATTCCCCACCGATCGTTCCTCGCTGAAGCCGCTTTCGCAATGTCGAACGCCCCGCGCTTCGATTCGGTTCAGTGCCTGAGTCCCGTTGGCCTGCACCGCATGGCCTACACGGAGTGGGGCGACCCCGACAACCCGCGTGTCCTGATATGCGTGCACGGCCTGACCCGGCAAGGCCGTGATTTCGACCGCCTGGCGCGGGCGCTGACCGACCACTATCGCGTCGTTTGTCCGGACGTGGTCGGCCGTGGCCGCAGCGACTGGCTGCGCGAGCCCAAGCATTACGGCGTGCCGCAGTACGTTGCCGACATGGTCACATTGATCGCGCGGCTGAACGCGCAGTCGCTGCACTGGGTCGGCACGTCGATGGGAGGCCTGATCGGCATTTCACTGGCTGGTCTGCCCGACGCGCCGATATCAAAGATCGTGATCAACGACGTCGGCCCGCGCCTGGATGCGACGGCGCTGGCGCGGATCGGCTCCTACGTCGGCAAGCCGGTGCGCTTCGGCAGCCTCGACGAGGCGATCGACTACGTTTCCACCGTCGCCGCGCCGTTCGGCTTGCGTACGCGCGAGGAGTGGCGCGAGATCACCGAACCCGGCGTTCGCACCGATGGCGATGCGCTGGTGCCACGCTATGACCCGCTGATTGCGGTGCCGTTTGCCGCCGTTACGCAGCAGTCGGCGGCAGCCGGCGAGTCGGCGATGTGGCGGCTGTATGACGCAATCGCCTGCCCGACCCTGATCACCCGTGGCGAAACCTCGGACCTGCTCACGCGCGAGACGGCCGACGAAATGACCCGTCGCGGGCCGCAGGCGCGACTGGTCGAGTTTGCCGGTGTCGGCCATGCGCCGATGTTCCTGCACGACGAGCAGATTACGGTCGTGCGCGATTTTCTTTTGCAGGGATAGGACAATGACAATCCAGCGATACCAGGTTGGCCCGCGCATGAGCCAGGCGGTGGTGTGCAACGGCATGGTGTTTCTCGCCGGTCAGGTGGCCGAGGACACGAGCCAGGATGCGACTGGCCAGACGCGGCAGATACTGGCCGCCATCGACAAGCTGCTTGCCGAAGCCGGCAGTGACAAGTCGCGCCTGCTCAGTGCGCAGATCTTTCTGACCGACATGTCGGACTTTGCGGCCATGAACAAGGTCTGGGAGAGCTGGGTGGCCGCGGGACAGACGCCGGCGCGCGCCACCGTGCAGGCGGCCCTGGCAAAACCGCAGTACAAGGTCGAGATCGTCGTTGCCGCCGCTGCGGGTTGAACGGCACCGGGCGCGATTGCCCCGCTTGGAGACGCATGGCGCGGAGAACCGCGCCGTCCAATGGTCGGGCGCTTCGCCCGCCGTGATCCGCTTCGCCGCTTCCTAAAACACGCCGGCGGCAAGTCCGGCTGCCAGCCCGGCGCCGATTTCGGCGCAGCGCGCGAGGTCGCCGGCATTGATCGTCTTCGGCGCCAGGATCGCTTCCGGCGTCTGCGCATGCGTGATGACGATCAGCGGCGGCGCGACCGATTTCAGCCGCAGTCCAGTGGCGATGCGTTCGATCTGGCGTACGGCGCCGGTACCGTCGGAGCCGGCACAGATCAGTACCGCGTACGGTCGGCCGTTGATGCGGTCGAGCGCCGCGTAGTAGATGCGGTCGAAGAAGTCCTTCATCAGCCCGGCCATCGTCGCCAGGTTTTCGGGCGTGACGAACAGGTAGCCGTCCGCACCGAGCACGTGCTCGGGTTGCGTCTCTTGCGCATGCTGGAGGATGACTTCGACGCCTTCCTCGGCGCGCGCCGCGTCCGCGGCGGCGCGGGCCATCCGCTCCGAGCCGCCGGTGTGGCTGTGCCAGACGATCAGCAGCCGCTTCACCGCAGCGGATCCTGCAGGAAGAACGCGGCCAGCAACGCGTACCACTCGGGAAACGCATCGCGCAGCCGCTGCGGCGCGACGAAGAAAGCTTCGCTCGACACGGCGAAGAACTCGCCCTTGTCCGTCGCCGCGTAGGCGTCGAGCGGCAGTTGCGCGAAATAGGCATCGGCCTGCGCGGAGTCGGGGTCGACATCGGACGGGATCTCCGCTTCGATCAGATCGAGTTCGGCGTTCAGCCGCTCGAACGCATCGTCGAGCACCTGCCGCCATTGCCCGGCGTTCAACGACGGATGAAGGCGGCGATCGAACGGCGGCAACCCGTCGGCGTCGCCATCGAGCATGTCGAGCTTGTGCGTGAACTCATGGATCACCACATTGAAGCTGCTGCCGGTCGACTGCGCATCGGCCCAGGACAGCAGCAACGGGCCGCCGTCCCACGCTTCGCCCGCAATCGGTTCGATGTACTCGTGCACGACGCCGGCGTCATCCGTGATCTCTCGCGGAACGAGGAATTCGCCTGGATAGACGACGATGCTGATCCAGCCCCGATACCAGTCGAGACCGAGCTTCAGCACCGGCAGGCAGGCCTGCGCGGCGATGCTGACTTGCATCGGCCCGGTCAGCTGCAGATCCCCCGCCGCAGCCATCTCCTTGGCGCCGAGGAAACGCTGCGCGAGTCCGCGCAGCTGCGCCTGCGCGGGCGGATCGAGCGCGCCCAGGAACGGGAGCGCAGCGACGGTCGCCCGCCACAACGTGTCGTCGATCTGCACGTGGCCCGCAGGGCGCAGCCTGTTCAACAG
Organism: Burkholderiaceae bacterium; assembly: GCA_041565015.1. Classification (GTDB taxonomy): domain Bacteria; phylum Pseudomonadota; class Gammaproteobacteria; order Burkholderiales; family Burkholderiaceae_F; genus JADJWR01. Next base: position 11,416 of record JBFGOX010000015.1, on the reverse strand, counting down.
CGTCTTCAGCATGCAGCGATTCTGCCGCAGGGCGATAATCAAAGGCACCATTTCATGGCATTCATGACAGCGCGCGACACGGCCGATTTGACGTCGAACGCACCGGAGGCGATCGATCCGGCCGGCGTTCGTGCGCTCGTCGAGCCGCTGTACGGCGACCGTGCGCTGCGTACCGGGGAAGCGTTCATCGGCCACGCCGACGGCATGGCCGAGATCGTCCGCGAACTGCGTGCCGACCCGGACCTGCTCGCCGCCAGCTACCTGTTCGGCGCACACGACGTGCTGCGCGATGCCGACGACTGGCTGCGCAGTCGCTTCGGCGCCGCCGTCGCGGGGCTGGTGGCCGATCTGCGGCAGCTGATGCGCCTGTCGGAACTCACGCGCGCGCGGGGGCAGGCGCCGACGCAGGCCGAGATCCTGCGCAAGATGCTGCTGGCGATGGTCAACGACGTGCGCGTGGTGCTGCTGCGTCTGGCTTCGCGCGAGCAGACGCTGCGCTTCTTCGCCGCCCGCAAGGGTGTAGGGATCGACGCGGCCCTGCAGTCCGCGATCGCGCGCGAAACGCTCGAGCTGTACGCGCCGCTGGCCAGCCGGCTGGGGGTGTGGCAGCTGAAATGGGCGCTCGAGGACCTGGCCTTCAGGCTGCTGGAGCCGGAGACGTACAAGCGGATGGCGCGGCTACTCGACGAGAAGCGAATCTCGCGCGAGCAGTTCATCGATGAGGCCGTCGCGCAGGTCGGCGAGCGGCTGGCTGCCGCGGGTATCCGCGCCGAAGTCAGCGGAAGGCCCAAGCACATCGTCAGCATCTACAACAAGATGCGCGCCAAGCAGGCGGCGTTCGAAGCGATCTATGACGTGCGCGCGCTGCGGGTGATCGTCGATGACGTTGCGCAGTGCTACCAGGTGCTGTCGCTGGTGCATGAGATGTGGTCGCCGGTCGAGGGCGAATACGACGATTACATCGCGCGGCCAAAGGCCAACGGCTACCGGTCGCTGCACACGGTCGTGCGTGATACGGCAGGCCGTTCAATCGAGATTCAGATTCGCACGCGCGAGATGCACGCGTTCGCCGAACTCGGCGTGGCTGCACACTGGCGCTACAAGGAAGGCGGCCGCAAGGGCCAGGGCGTGGACGAGGAACGCGTGGCCTGGCTGCGTCAGCTTCTCGCCTGGCGGGCCGAGGTCGACCGGCCACTGCCGGAGGCGAAGGCGGAGGAACGACTCTTCGTGCTGACGCCGCAGGGGCGCGTGGTCGAGTTGCCGGCAGGTGCGACGCCGATCGACTTTGCCTATCACGTGCACACCGAGCTCGGTCACCGCTGTCGCGGCGCGCGCGTCGATGGCGCGCTGGTGCCGCTGAACCGGCCGCTGGCCACCGGCCAGACCGTCGAGATCATCAGCGCCAAGAGCGGCGGCCCCAGCCGCGATTGGCTCAACGCCGAACTCGGCTATATCGCCAGCGCGCGGTCGCGGCAGAAGGTGCGTCACTGGTTCAACCTGCTCGAACTGCAGCAGTCGGTCGCGACCGGCCGCGCCGTCGTCGAGCGCGAATTGCAGCGGCTCGGCCGTACCGCGGTCAAGCTCGATGACCTGGCGCATCGGCTCGGCTTCGCTGCTGTCGACGAGTTGTCGGTGGCGGCAAGCAAGGACGAGTTCAGCCTGCGCAGCATCGAGCAGGCACTGGCGACGGCGCCTGAGGCGGCGGTCGAAGAAATGCCGCTCACGGGACGGATCGAGGCGGGCCGGGCCGCCGCTCGCGGCAAGGGCGGCGTGCTCGTCGTCGGCGTCGATTCGCTGATGACCCAGTTGGCGCGCTGCTGCCGGCCGGTGCCGCCGGACGAGATCATCGGCTTCGTCACGCGCGGCCGGGGCGTGTCGGTGCACCGCGCCGCCTGCGCCAACGCGGCGGCGCTGGCCGACCGGCAGCCCGAGCGGCTGATCGAAGTCGCCTGGAGCGCGGCCTCCGAGGCTGTCTATCCGGTCGACGTGTCCGTGCTGGCGAACGACCGCGCGGGACTGCTGCGCGACATCTCCGAGGTCTTCGCGAGGGAGAAGCTCAATGTGATCGGGGTCAACACGCTTTCGCGACGCGGCGAGGCGCAGATGAACTTCACGGTCGAGGTGACCGATGCGGCAGCCCTGCGCCGCGCGGTCGCGCAGATCGGGGACGTGGGCGACGTTATCGCGGCGCGGCGCCGCTAGTCCGGTGCTTCAGTGGGTTCATGGGACCCCGGCGACCGATGCTGTGTACGCGGGCGACGAAGTCGCTCGTGTCGCGTGGCAGTCCGCGCATGGCCCTCGTGTATCATCTCGCTCCGCGGCAGGCGCGTAGCTCAGTTGGTTAGAGCACCACCTTGACATGGTGGGGGTCGGTGGTTCGAATCCACTCGCGCCTACCAGCGCAGATCTGATCGAGGGCATCGAAAATGCGGGACTTCCGAACTACGTTGACCGGCAGTTGATTGGCCCGGACGAGTTCGCCCTCAGGGAAGAAAAGTGCGGCTCGCCCGCACTTTTTTTTCGTCGGAGCAACGAGAACATGATTTCGATTCGCCTTCCGGACGGCTCCAGCCGTTCGTACGAGCAACCGGTGAGCGTGGCCGAGGTCGCGGCGTCGATCGGGCCCGGGCTGGCCAGGGCGGCGCTGGCCGCCAAGGTCGACGACAGGCTGGTCGACACGTCGTATGTGATCGACCACGATGCCCGGCTTTCGATTCTGACCGCGAAGGATGTCGAAGGACTTGAGGTCCTGCGCCATTCGACGGCGCACCTGCTCGCCTACGCGGTCAAGGAGCTGTTCCCCGATGCGCAGGTGACGATCGGCCCGGTGATCGAGAACGGCTTTTACTACGACTTTTCGTACAAGCGGCCCTTTACGCCGGAAGACCTGGCGGCGATCGAGAACAAGATGGCCGAACTGGCGAGGAAGGACGAGCCGGTCACGCGCGAAGTATGGACGCGCGACGACGCGGTGCGCTTTTTCGAGTCGATCGGCGAGAAGTACAAGGCCGAGATCATCGCCTCGATCCCGTCGGACGAGTCGATCTCGCTTTACCGCGAAGGTGGATTCATCGACCTGTGCCGCGGTCCGCACGTGCCAAGCACGGGGCGGCTGAAGGTCTTCAAGCTGATGAAGGTTGCCGGCGCCTACTGGCGCGGCGACAGCCGCAACGAGATGCTCCAGCGCATCTACGGAACCGCCTGGGCGAGCCGGGATGAACAGGACGCGTACCTGAAGATGCTCGAGGAGGCCGAGCGGCGCGATCACCGGCGGCTGGCCAAGGAACTCGACCTGTTTCACACGCAGGAGGAAGCGCCGGGCCTGGTGTTCTGGCACCCGAAGGGGTGGGCCATCTGGCAGGCGGTCGAGCAGTACATGCGGCAGGTGTATCGCGACAACGGCTACCAGGAAGTCAAGGCGCCGCAGATCCTCGATCGTTCGCTGTGGGAAGCCTCGGGTCACTGGGAGAAGTACCGCGAGCACATGTTCACGACCGAGTCGGAGAACCGCTACTACGCGCTGAAGCCGATGAACTGCCCCGGTCACGTGCAGATCTACAAGTCGGACCTGCGCAGCTACCGCGATCTGCCGCTGCGCTACGGCGAGTTCGGCAATTGCCACCGCAACGAGGCCTCGGGTGCGCTGCACGGCCTGATGCGCGTGCGCGGCTTCACGCAGGACGACGGCCATGTCTTCTGCACCGAGGACCAGATCCTCGACGAATGCGTAGCCTTCACGGCGCAGTTGCAGAAGGTCTACGCGGACTTTGGCTTCAGCGAGGTGCTGTACAAGGTCGCCACGAGGCCGCCGCAACGCATCGGCTCCGACGAGAGCTGGGACAAGGCGGAAGCGGCGCTGATGGAGTCGATGCGGCGATCGGGCGTCGAATTCACGGTTTCGCCGGGCGACGGCGCCTTCTATGGTCCGAAGATCGAGTACCACCTGCGCGATGCGATCGGCCGGACCTGGCAATGCGGCACGATGCAGGTCGATTTTTCGATGCCCGGCCGGCTTGGTGCCGAGTACGTCGACGAGGACAACACGCGCAAGGTTCCCGTCATGCTGCATCGGGCGATTGTCGGTTCGCTCGAGCGATTCATTGGCATCCTGATCGAAAACCATGCCGGCGCGCTGCCGCCGTGGCTGGCGCCGCAACAGGCCGTGGTGGCGAACATCTCCGAAGGGCAGGCGGATTACGCCTTGGATGTTGTGCAAACGCTGAGAAAACAAGGCTTTAGGGTTGAGGCTGATTTGCGGAACGAAAAGATCACCTATAAAATCCGCGCCCTTGCGCTGCAGAAGCTGCCCTATATCCTCGTCGTCGGGGAAAAGGAAAAGCCAGCGCAGGACGGGGTAAGCAGGGTGGCTGTGCGCGCACGCGGCAATGTCGATCTCGGTGTGATGCCGGTCGAGGATTTCGCTGCGCGTCTTGCCGAGGACGTCGCGCAGCGGCGTCAGGTCGGCGGCGCAGTCTGAGATTGTCTTTTTCGGAGTTCAACAACCATCGCACAGGAACTTACGCACCGCATCAATCGCGAGATCTCGGTACCCGAGGTACGGCTGATTGGCCTGGAGGGAGAGCAGCTTGGCGTCGTGAAGCTGGCCGAGGCCTTCAGGCTGTCGGACGAGGCCGAAGTCGATCTCGTTGAAATCGCGCCGACCGCCACGCCGCCCGTCTGTCGCCTGATGGACTACGGCAAGTTCAAGTACCAGGAGCAGAAGAAGGCACACGAGGCACGGCTCAAGCAGAAGGTCATCCAGGTCAAGGAGATCAAGTTCCGTCCGCAGACTGACGAGAACGACTACCAGACCAAGATGCGCAAGCTGCAGGAGTTTCTGGCCGAAGGCGACAAGGCGAAGGTAACGTTGCGTTTCCGCGGCCGTGAGATGGCGCACCAGGAGTTCGGCGTGCGGCTGCTCGAACGGATCAAGGGCGAGCTGGAAGAAATCGCCCAGGTCGAAGCCTGGCCCAAGCTTGAAGGCCGGCAGATGGTGATGGTGCTGGCGCCGAAGAAGAAGAAGTAGTTTTTCTTGCGCCGGGGTGCGAAAGGTCTCGCGCCGCGGTGCCAACAAGTGAACGCAGGCCTGAAAAAAGTCCCTCCGGGGCGCCTGTGGTCATCCAATGAAAGGAGGGCAAGATGCCCAAGATGAAGACCAAGAAGGCCGCGGCGAAGCGATTCGTCGTTCGTGCCAGCGGATCGATCAAGCGGGGGCAGGCGTTCAAGCGCCACATCCTGACCAAGCGTACGACGAAGAACAAACGTCATCTGCGCGGCATCGTCAACATGCACGATTCCGACGTCGCAGCCGTGCGGCGCATGCTGCCATACGCGTAGGGAGGAAGGACGATGCCTCGAGTCAAACGTGGTGTGACCGCGCGCGCGCGGCACAAGAAGGTCATCGCCAAGGCCAAGGGGTTCACCCAACGGCGCAAGAACGTCTTCCGCGTGGCCAAGCAGGCGGTGATGAAGGCGGGGCAGTACGCCTACCGCGACCGCCGGGCCCGCAAGCGCGTGTTCCGTGCGCTGTGGATCGCACGCATCAACGCCGCGGCGCGCGAACTGGGCATCACCTACTCGGCATTCATGGCCGGGATGAAAAAGGCCCAGATCGAAATCGACCGCAAGGTGCTCGCCGACATGGCGGTCCTCGACAAGCCGGCATTCGCCGCGGTCGTCGAAAAGGTCAAGTCCAGTTTGTCCACATGACGGTCGTCTGGCGCCGCGCCCGGGCGCGGCGTCGGAGCTTCGTGATCACGATGGGGCCTGGCCTTGCCGCCGGGCCCGTGTCTTTTTGATGCGCCATGAATGACCCCGACGAACTGATCCGCGCCGCTCAGGCAGCATTCGCCGCTGCCGGACAGCCGGCCGCGCTCGAGAACGAGAAGGCGCGCTTTCTAGGCAAGAGCGGCCGTGTCACCGAGCTGCTCAAAGGCCTGGCAAAGCTGTCGCCGGAAGAAAAGCGCAGCCATGGCGCACGCATCAATGCGGCCAAGGAGCGCATCGAGCAGCTGCTCGAGGATCGGCGCGCGCAACTGGCCGAGGCGGCGCTCAACGCACGGCTGGCGCAGGAAGCGGTCGATGTCACGCTGCCTGGACGCAAACGCGGCGCCGGGGGCATCCATCCGGTGATCCGTACCTGGCAGCGCATCGAGGAAATCTTCGGTTCGATCGGCTTCGATCTGGCTGATGGACCGGAGATCGAAACCGACTGGTACAACTTCACCGCGCTGAACAACCCCGAGAACCATCCGGCGCGGTCGATGCAGGACACGTTCTACGTCGACGCCGACGACGAGTCCGGAAAGCCGTTGCTGCTGCGGACCCATACCAGCCCGATGCAGGTGCGGTATGCGCGGTTGCACAAGCCGCCGATCAAGGTCATCGCGCTCGGTCGCACTTACCGCGTCGATTCGGATGCGACGCACTCGCCGATGTTTCACCAGGTCGAGGGGCTGTGGATCGACGAACACGTCAGCTTCGCCGACCTGAAGGCGGTCTACGCAGATTTCATGCGGCGGTTTTTCGAGACCGATGCACTGCAGGTGCGCTTCCGCCCGTCGTTCTTTCCGTTCACCGAGCCGTCGGCCGAGATCGACATGATGTTCACCAGCGGGCCGGGGCAGGGCCGCTGGCTCGAGATCTCCGGTGCAGGGCAGGTACATCCATCGGTCGTGCGCAATTTCGGGCTCGATCCGGAGCGTTACATCGGCTTCGCGTTCGGTTCCGGCCTCGAACGACTGACGATGCTTCGTTACGGGGTGGACGACCTGCGCCTGTTCTTCGAGGGTGATCTGCGTTTCCTGGCGCAGTTCAACTGAACTGACGCGGAGCCGAAACGATGCAGTTTTCCGAATCCTGGCTGCGCGCCTATGTCGATCCGCCGATCGATTCGCAGCAACTGGAAGATGCGCTGACGATGGCTGGCCTCGAGGTCGACGAAAGCGTGCCCGTCGCGCCGCCGTTCACCCAGGTCGTGGTGGCCGAGGTCTTGTCCGTGGAGCGTCATCCGGATGCCGACAAGCTGACCGTCTGCCGCGTCGACGCGGGCTCGGATCGCGAACTTGGCGTCGTCTGCGGAGCGCCGAACGTGGCCGCCGGCATCCGTGTTCCCTGCGCGTTGATCGGCGCCGAACTGCCCGGCGGCTTTGCCATCCGGGAGGCGAAGATGCGCGGCGTGGTCTCGCAGGGCATGCTGTGCTCGGCGCGCGAACTGGGACTGTCCGAAGATCATGAGGGTCTGCTGGTCCTGCCGGCCGATGCACCGGTTGGGCAGGATCTGCGCCAGTACCTGCGGCTCGACGAGCGGCGGATCACGATCAAGCTCACGCCGAACCGTGGCGACTGCCTGAGTGTCTTCGGCATCGCACGCGAAGTGACGGCGATCACCGGCGCAGCGCTGCGTCTGCCGCAGTTCACGCCGGTTGCGGCGACGCTCAGTGAGCGGTTGCCGGTCAAGGTGCTGGCGCCGGACCTGTGCGGCCGTTTCTCGGGCCGCGTGATCCGCGGCCTTAACGCAAGGGCGCCGACGCCGGAATGGATGAAGCAGCGACTCGAGCGCAGCGGCCAGCGATCGATCTCGGCGCTGGTCGACATCTCGAACTACGTCATGCTCGAATTCGGCCGGCCGTCACATGTGTTCGATCTGGACAAGGTGAAGGGTGGCTTGGAGGTTCGTTGGGGCAGGCAAGGCGAAACCGTTGAACTGCTGAACGGCCAGACGGTGGCCGTCGATGACTGGGTCGGCATCATTGCCGACGCGCGCGGCGTCGAAGCACTTTCCGGCGTCATGGGCGGCGAAGCGACCGCGGTGACGCTGGACACGACGAATGTCTACGTTGAAGCGGCCTTCTGGTGGCCGGAGGCGATTCAGGGCCGGGCGCGACGCTTCAATTTCAACACCGACGCAGCGCATCGCTTCGAGCGCGGCGTCGATTATTCGACGACCGTCGAGCACATCGAATACATCACGCGGTTGCTGCTCGATATCTGCGGAACGCCCGAAACGCGCGTCGGACCGGTCGACGATCAGGTTGTGCGCCTGCCCGAGCGGGTGCCGGTCGCGATGCGATGCGATCGTTGCCGCAAGGTGCTTGGCGTCGATGTCAGCGACGAAGAGATCGCCGATGTGCTGCGCCGGCTGGGCCTGGCCTTCGAGCAGCACGGGGATCGGTTCGTCGTCACGCCGCCGCCATACCGCTTCGACCTGACGATCGAGGAAGACCTGATCGAGGAGGTGGCGAGACTGTGGGGGTTCGAGCGCATTCCGTCGCTGCCGCCGCAGGCGCCGGCGGTGATGCGCAGCCCGTCCGAGGCGCGCGCATCGGTGCACCGACTGCGTCAGAGTCTGGCTTTCGCCGGTTACCAGGAACTGGTCAACTATTCGTTCGTCGACGCCCAGTGGGAACTCGATCTGCAGGGCGTTGGCGAGCCGATCCGTGTGCTGAACCCGATCGCCAGCCAGTTCGGCGTCATGCGCAGCGGCCTGCTTGGCGGGCTCGTCAACGCGCTGAAGTACAACCTGAACCGCAAAGCCGAGCGCGTGCGCGTGTTCGAACTCGGCCGCGTCTTTCTGCGCGATCCGACCGCTAGCGAGGGGCCGCTGGCCGTGCGCGGCATCCGTCAGCCGATCCGGCTGGCCGCGCTCGCCTACGGCCCGGCGAATGACGAGCAGTGGGCGATGCAATCCCGCGATGTCGATTTCTTCGATGTCAAAGGCGATCTCGAGGCCGTGGTACCGTGGGCCGCGCTGCGTTTCGAGCCGGTCGGACACCCGGCACTGCATCCGGGCCGCAGCGCCCGGGTGACGCTGGATGGTGCGGCGGTCGGATGGATCGGCGAACTGCATCCGCGGTGGCAGCAGAAGTACGAGCTTGCGCGCGCGCCGGTACTGTTCGAGGTCGATATCGAGCCGCTGCTGCCGCTTAAGCTGCCAGTGGCCGCGCCTGTGACCCGGTTCCCGGAAGTCCAGCGTGACGTGGCGCTATGGTTCGACGACGCCGTGTCGCTGCAAAGCATCTACGACGTCGTCGGCGAGCTCGCGCAGGCTGACGCCCGCTTGTGCTGCCTGCGGCATTTCCGCTTGTTCGACCTGTACCGGCCGCCGGTAAGAGGTTCAAGCAGAATCGACGAAGTAGGCGCTAACGCTATGTTAAATAAGGAAAAAAGCCTTGCGTTTCGGTTGATTCTCCAAGATACTGAGCGCACGTTGGCGGAAGCGCAGGCCGAAGCGGCCGTCGCCGCAATCGTCGAAGGATTGAGTACCCGCCTGAAGGCACGACCGCGGCAGTAACCATGCATAACGATCGAGAGCCGAACCCATTCAAATTTCCCGACCTGGCCGGCAACGGCGCCTCGGAACGCGGTGCACATACCGTGACCAAGGCGGAACTGGCCGAGGCGCTCTTCGAGCGTCTGGGACTGAACAAGCGCGAAGCTAAGGACATGGTCGACTCGTTTTTCGACGAGATCCGGCAGGCGCTCGAACGCGGCGAATCGGTCAAGCTGTCGGGCTTCGGCAACTTTCAGTTGCGCGACAAGCCGCAGCGTCCGGGACGCAATCCGAAGACCGGCGAGGAGATCGCGATTACCGCGCGGCGTGTGGTGACGTTCCATGCCAGCCAGAAGCTGAAGGCTGCTGTCTCGCGCTCGCAGGACGCGGGCTAAGCGGCATCGGCCGCGAACCGGACCTGCCGCTGTTCCATGCTTCGCCCTGACGCGACGGCTGACGAAACCGGCTCGCTGCCGCCGATTCCCGCCAAGCGTTATTTCACGATCGGCGAAGTCAGCGAGCTTTGCCGGGTCAAACCCCACGTTCTGCGCTACTGGGAACAGGAGTTCTCCCAGCTCAAGCCGATCAAGCGGCGCGGCAACCGGCGCTATTACCAGCATCACGAGGTTCTGCTGGTTCGCCGGATCCGCGAACTGCTTTACGAGCAGGGCTTCACGATCAGCGGCGCGCGCAACAAGCTCGAAGGCGGCCGCAACGGTGGCCGGCGCGGCGCGCAGTCGGTCGAGCCGTCGCTGGGCGAAATCCGACGCGAACTGCAGGCTGCGCGCGCGCTGCTGGCCGGCGATTCGTGAGGGTCGCCGTGTACAATCTGGCCCGGTTCGGGGCGTAGCGCAGCCTGGTAGCGCACTTGCATGGGGTGCAAGGGGTCGCGAGTTCGAATCCCGCCGCCCCGACCACTGAATCAGACCACTCGGCCGGTGCGCGGGGCGCGTGCACCGGCCCATTCTTTATGCGCATCCTGGTTGCCAATGACGATGGCTATCTGGCACCCGGTCTGGCAGCACTGGCCGACCGCATGCGCAGCCTTGGCGAAATCTTCGTCATCGCGCCGGAATCGAACCACAGCGGTGCCAGCAATTCGCTGACCCTCAGCCGGCCACTGACGGTGCGGGAAGCATCGAACGGATTCCGCTACGTCAACGGCACGCCTACCGATTGCGTGCACATCGCGCTGACGGGCCTGCTTGATCGCCGCCCCGACCTCGTCGTGTCCGGCATCAACAATGGGCAGAACATGGGCGACGACACGATCTATTCGGGCACGGTGGCGGCAGCGATGGAAGGCTACCTGTTCGGCGTGCCCGCCATCGCTTTCTCGCAAGTCGAAAAAGGCCCTGCGCATCTCGAGGCGGCGGCCCAGATTGCCGCCGACCTCGTCGAGCGTTTCGTGCGGGCGCCGCTCGCCGGCCCGATCCTGCTCAACGTCAATATCCCGAACCGGCCGCTCGGCGAACTACGCGGCATACAGGTCACCCGTCTCGGCAAGCGGCACGAGTCCGAGCCCGTTGTGCGCGCCACCAACCCGCATGGCGAACCGATCTACTGGATCGGACCGTCGGGTGTGGCCAAGGATGCCGGCCCGGGTACGGACTTCTACGCCATCGACCAGGGCTTCGTCTCGGTCACGCCGTTGCAGGTCGATCTAACGCACGTCGGCCAGATCAATACCGTCGAGCAATGGCTGCAAGGCCAGAGCTGAAGCCCGCCGAGGGCAGTGCTGCACTCGCATCGCAGCGTGTGCGGGAGAAGATGGCCGAGCGGGTTCGGCAGCAGGGCGTGCGTGATCCGCGCGTGCTGCACGCGATGGCCCTGGTGCCGCGCCATCGCTTTGTCGACGCCGCGCTGGCCAGTCGCGCCTACGAAGATTCCGCGATGCCGATCGGGCATGGGCAGACGATCTCGCGGCCGTATATCGTTGCGCGTTGTGCCGAGTTGCTGCTCGAGGCCATTCGGCAACCGTCAGCGGCGACGGTGCTGGAGATCGGCACCGGCTGCGGTTACGCTGCGGCTGTTCTCGCGCAGTTGTTCGGCACTGTGGTGTCAATCGAAAGGCTGCGGCCCATGCACGAACTGGCCCGCGCCAACCTGCGGGCGCTGCGCCTGCCAAATTTGCGCTTGGTCTTT
>JBFGOX010000014.1:0-16920 GCA_041565015.1 Burkholderiaceae bacterium | reverse complement strand
GCCTGCAGCAAGGTCGGGCATCGGCCAGCCCAGCCGCGCCAGCCCCGCCCCGCTGCCGACGATCAAGCCAATGAAGCCGAGCACCAACAGCGGCAGCCGGTACAGCGCCGGCCGCTCGCCGCGCGCCGATGCGTTCACTTGTTCCAGCCGAAGAAATCGCGGGCCACGCCGCTCATCATCGACGGGTTCCAGATCGGCTCCCAGACTAGGTTCACCTGCACCGTGGCGCCCGGTGCGATCGCCTCGATCGCGGCGCGCGCCTCATCGACCAGCATTTCGGTCACCGGGCAGGCCGGCGTGGTCATCGTCATGTCGACCTCGATGCGTTCGTCGCCGACGCGAATGTCGTAGACCAGGCCGAGGTCGACGATGTTCATCCCCGCCTCGGGATCGTCGACTTCGCGCAATGCGTCGCGCACTGCGCTGTCATCGGGCAAGGCCATCAGTCGACCCGGCGCGCAAAAGCCAGGCGCTGCGACGGCGCGAAGCCGCAGCCGTACAGGAATCCGAGCAGCGGCAAATCGCGCGGCGCGATGATCGTCTCGACCCGTTCCACGCGCAGCGCGCCGAGGTTGACGAACAGTTGCGACAGCAGCGCGTGGCCGACGCCACGGTGCGCGTAGTCCGGATCGACGCCGATGGTGTCGATCACCGCCACCGGCTCGGTGCGGCCGAAGTCGCCGAGGTCCGTGCGCGCCATCAGGTAGCCGACCAACGTTCCGTCCAGGCGCGCCGCCAGCGAGATGCGGATGGCCGAATCGTCCATCGCTTCGGCCAGTTGCACGCGCATGTAGTCGCTCCGATCGCGGCCGGTCAGCCGGCGGTCGATGCGCACGATCGCCGGCAGGTCCTCCGCCGTCATCGAGCGCAGATCCGCCGTGTCGCGCGCCAGTCTCTCGTAGTCGTTGCCCGCCGGGGCACCGTAGTCGATCTCGTTGGCCGGGCCCGAGCCCGACGGCAGTCCGACCGCATCGTCGCGCTCGGGCCGGTAGGCGCCGTCGCCAACCGGGCAGTCGACGATCAGGTCGGGAGCCAGCTGAAAACCCATCGCATCGAGCCAGCGCAGCATCGTGTGGTCGTTCCACTTCGCCGCGGTGCGCAGTTCGGCCAGATCATGCCGCCGCGCGTAGGTGAGCAGCGCCTCGAGCAATTGCCGGCCGACGCCGTGATGCTGGGCTTCGCGCCGCACGCCGATCAGTTCCAGCCGCAGCGCCGGCTTCCGCCGCCCGAACTCGCCGCGCAGCACGCGCGCCAGGATGTAGCCGTCCAGCCCCTGCCTGTCGACAGCGACAAGCTGCACATGGCGCGCCGGCTCGCGTAGCGCCGCGTCGAGCCGCCGCTGGACGTAGGCGCGACGCGACCGGCCCTCGATCGCCTGGTCGATGGCGACCACGGCGTCCAGGTCGTGCGGCCGCAGCGCGCGGACGGTGCGCTGCGAGGCGGTTGCGGCTTCGTTCATCGGGTTGCTCCAGCACGGAAGTTCCGGCAGAGCGGCATCACGGCGCCATGCCGCCTGCCCTTGCGGACGATGCGCCGATAATATCGGTATCGCAATACCAATTTAGTTGACGCAGGTCAGATTCCAGCCTCACAAGCGCTCGCGACGGTCGACTTGCACGCGCTGGTGATGTTCGTGGTCAATGCCGGTGTCTGGCGGTGCCGGCAAGATCGGCCTGCCAGCCGCCGGCGACGTCGGCCAGCCGTGGTGGTGGATGAAGGATCATCGGCACGGCGCTGGCGCGCACACGATCGCGGTCGACGTCGTCGCGCAGGTATTCGACCGGCGACTTGCCGTCGACCCGGGCCAGGAACAGCGCCGGCAGCAGGCTGGCGGCGCGTGCCTCGAGTTGTGCTCGCGGCTCGAATGTCGCCCGTTCGAAGTAGGCGTCGACGAAGGCCTCGAAAGCGCGCCGCAGCGCTGCCCGCTCACGCGGCCGCACCAGGCACTTCAGCAGCAGGTGATTGAGGCAGAAGGCGATGTCGAAGGCCGGGTCGCCGTACCAGGCGCACTCGGCGTCGAGGAACACCGGACCGCGCGGCCCGACCAGGATGTTCTTCGGGCTGACGTCACCATGCACCAGCGCGATGCGGGTGCCGGCGGTGCGTTCGACCAGCGCCTGCAACGTGGCGGCGAGGGCCGGATGGCGCGCCGCGGTGGCCAAAAGGTAAGGCTCGAGCCGCAGCGCATGAAAATTCCCGCCGGTGTCGAACGCACGCGCCAGCGCATCGTCGTGACCGCTCGCCATATGCAGCGTGCCGAGCACGCGGCCGACGGCGGCCGCTGTTTGCATGTCGACCAAACCGTCGAGCAGTTGCCGTTTCCACACCGGGTAATCGTGCGGCGCCAGATATTCCATCGCGAACAATCCCGCCGCGGCGTCGTGCGCCAGCGGCGTCGGCACCGCGTCGGGCACATGGCGGGCGGCGAACTCGATCCACGCCCACTCGTAGGCGTTGCGCGAAACCGGCGCGTACCACTCGGCGGCGACTTTCAGCCTGGCCAGTGCGCGCTTGACGCAGATGACGCGGCCGTCGGGCAGATCGACGCGCCAGATGTCCGACGAGACACCACCGGCCAGCGGCACATAGCCTGCGGCCTGCCCTTGCGCCAGCAAGGCGTGCGCGCGCAGGAACCGATCGATCTGCGGATCCGGCGCCTCGGTCGACATCGCCATGCGCTCAGAGGCGGATGGCCGACATGCCGGCGAACGGCAGCGCGTCTTCCTCCGCGATGCGCAGCAGCTGGTTGTACTTGGCCAGCCGCTCGCCGCAGCGCACCGAGCCGATCTTGATCTGCCCCGCATTGGTGCCGACCGCAAGATCAGCGATGAACGGGTCCTCGGTCTCGCCCGAGCGCGCCGAAATCACCGGCGCGTAGCCAGCCGCGCGCGCGGCGGCAACGACATCGAGCGTGCCGGTCAGCGTGCCATTCTGGTTAACCTTCACCAGCACGCCATTGGCCACGCCTTGCGCGATGCCGCGTTCGAGGCGCTGCAGGTTGGTCGTGAACAGGTCGTCGCCCACCAGACGGACTGTGCTGCCGAGCCGCTCGGTGAGCCTGCGCCAGCCGGCCCAGTCCTCCTCGTCGAGCGCATCCTCGACCGAGACGACCGGAAACTCGCGCACCCACGCTTCGACCATCGAGATCATCTCGTCGCTCGACGCCAGGCGGCCCTCGCGCGCCAGACGATAGGCGCCGGCATTCGCGTCCCAAAGTGCCGTTGCCGCCACATCGATCGCGATGACGATGTCCGCCCCCGGCTTCAATCCGGCCGCCTCGATCGATTCGACCATCAGCCGCAGCGCGTCGCGACCGTTCGCCAGGCCTGGACTCAGGCCGCCTTCGTCGGCAAGCAGCGTCGACAGTCCGCGGCGTTCCATCACGCGTACGGCCGCGCCACGAACGCGCGAGACGACTTCGATCGCCTGCTCGATCGACTGCGCAGCCGCGGGTATGGCGAGGAAGTCCTGCACATCCATGCCGCGGCCGGCATGCAGGCCACCGGAAAGAATGTTGACCATCGGCATCGGCAGCGCCATCCGCTCGGTGCCGCCAAGCTGCGCCAGGTACGCATGAAGCGGCCGACCGAGGCTCGCCGCCGCGGCCCGGCAGACCGCCAGCGAAGTGCCGAGTACGGCATTGGCACCGAGCCGCTCGAGCCGCGGCGTGCCGTCGAGATCGCGCAGCCGCGCATCGACTGCGCGCTGATCGCTCGCATCCCACCCGCGCAACGCAGCCGCGATCTCTTCGTCCACATGCGCCACGGCCTGCCGTACGCCGCGGCCCTCGTAGTGCTCGGCCTCGCCGTCACGCAGTTCGTGCGCCTCGTGTCTACCGGTCGATGCGCCCGACGGCACCGAGGCGCGGCCGAGCGTGCCGTCGGCCAGCCGCACGTCGACCTCGACTGTCGGCCGGCCGCGCGAATCGAGGATCTGGCGCGCGCCGATCGACTGGATGGCGGTCTTGCTCACTTCTCGTCCTCGCGACGTGTTGCCGACGTGGTCACCGAGTCCGTTCAGAAGCGCATCTGCACGCCGAGGCCCACGGCCCAGGCGCGCTCCCTGGCCGACAGCGCATCCCGGCGCGGCCAGAAGTGGCCAACGATCAGCTCCCCGATCAGCCAGTCGCGGTAGACGGGCTGTTGCCACTTGGTACGCAAGCCGTATTCGCCGACATCGACATCGCGGCCGGTCTCGCCGCCGATCAGCGCCTCGCCCGACAACTGGTACTGCGCGCCAAAGTTCTTGTACAGGCCGAGACTGCTGGACCAGGCGAGCCCGTCAGTCTTCTGCGAGAAGGTGCCGGCGTTCAGCCAGCGCAACGCGAGCGACGGGGAGAATGCGTGATCGACGGAAAACGCCGTCGTCGACCCGAAGCCGTCGGAAACGGTCCAGAAGACGGTCTCGCGAAACTCGAACTGGGCACGATCGGTGATCGGCCAGATCTTCCGGTAGCGCGCCTGCGTGTACAAGCGATAACCGCGGCGAATGCCGGCGCGCAGCTCGATCGTGTCGCGCAGCGCCAGCCCCAGGCCGGCAAAAAACGACTGATCATCGCGCGCCTGATCCGCCCGCAGCCGCTCCTCGCGCGAAAAGGCGTCTGGCCTGTCCGTGACCACCTCGCGCTCGTCATCGCGGCCAAAGAAGACAAAGGCGTGCTCGCGCAGGTTGGGCAATTCGAAGCGTGCGTTGAAACGCAACGTGGCGTTGATGCCTTCGTCCTCGCGCCAGGTCGTGCGCAGCCCGAGCCGGCCGTTCCTGACGCGACCGCCATCGGCGAACGGCTTGTCGCCGAACCAGCTGTCGATGCCACTGGCCAGCCACTCGGCCGCAAAACGCACGGAAGCGCGCGTTTCCTCGAGCACGCCTTCGGTCTCGCCCGGCTGCGCCTGCCCGCCAGCGGCGGCCGGCTCAGAAACTTTCGCGGCGACTCGCTCGGCCTCTTGCGGCGGCTGTGGATCCTTCGGCGCAGTGCTGCAGGCCGCCAGCCCGCAAGACAGCGACAGTAAGACGATGATGGAGCGAAGCACGGCGCGTACACCTTAATGTGAATGGCAACGCGGATCGGTTCACGGCTGTGCGAGAACGCCGGACGCCTCGCCTGGCGAGGCCGGTCTTCGCGCAAACCTGCCGACCGCTGCGGCGCAATTATGCGGCCAGTGATCAGAACGGCAGGCGCTGCGGCGTCAAGTTCCGGCGACGCCGCATGCCGAGGCGACGGTTGCCCGGCGTCAGCGCGAATTGGCCTGCCACTGCCCGCGCGTCGGCCCGCGATTCGGACGCCAAGACCTTCCCTGCGCCGGGGTGGCGCGATGCCCGATGCGGTGGTCTACTGGCCGCAGTATCGTCGATGCGAGTATCGCCATGGCTGCGGACCGTCCTAGCAATCGGCTGGCACGCGAGTCCAGCCCTTACCTGCTGCAGCACGCGCACAACCCGGTGGACTGGTATCCGTGGGGCGAGGAGGCCTTCGCCAAGGCGCGTGCCGAGGACAAGCCGATCCTCTTGTCCGTCGGCTATGCGACCTGCCACTGGTGCCATGTGATGGAACGCGAGAGCTTCGAGGACGAGGCAATCGCCCGCCAGCTCGCCGAGGGGTTCGTCGCAATCAAGGTCGACCGCGAAGAACTGCCCGACGTCGACCACGTGTACATGACCGCGCTGCAGACACTCACGGGCAGTGGCGGCTGGCCGATGAACATGTTCCTGACCCCGCAGCTGGCGCCCTTCTACGGCGGCACCTATTTCCCGCCGAACCCGCGTCACGGCCTGCCCAGTTTTGCCGACGTCCTGCGTGCCGTGCACGAAGCATGGGCAGCGCGGCGCAAGGAAATCGAGCAGCAGGCCGGGGCGCTGCTCGAGCATCTGCGGCAGGGCACGGCACTGCCTCGAGCTGCGCTCGCCGACGGGCTGCACGAGCAGGCAGTGAGCCAGCTGGCACGGCAGTTCGACACCGCCCACGGCGGCTTCGGCACCGCGCCGAAGTTTCCGCAGTCACCGCTGCTGCAGTACCTGCTGGCCGTCGCCGCGCTCGGTCACGAACGGGCGCGGGCGATGCTGCACCAGACGTTGCTCGGCATGGCCGCTGGCGGCATGTACGACCACGTCGGCGGCGGGTTCGCCCGCTATTCGACCGACGAACGCTGGCACGTGCCGCATTTCGAGAAGATGCTTTACGACAATGCGCAGCTCGTGCGCGTTTATGTCGGCGCATACAGGCTCACCAGCGATGCGCGGCTGCGCTTCGTCGCCGAGGACACGCTGGCGTATCTGCAGCGCGAGATGCATCCGGCTGCGGCGCCAGCGGCATTCAGCTCGGCGCAGGACGCCGATGCCGAGGGCGTCGAAGGCAAATTCCACGTGTGGACGGCGCCACAGATGCGCGAGGTGCTCGGCGACGATGCCGACGCGGCGATGCGCCTGTACGGCGCAACCGATGCCGGCAACTGGGAGCACGGCACCAACGTGCTCGAGCGGCGCGAGCCGGACGCGGTGCGCGCGGCGCTGGGGCTGTCGGACGACGAGGCGTGGCGAAACTGGGAGCGGTCGCTGCGCGAGCGCCTTTACGCCGCGCGCGGCCGGCGCGTCTGGCCGATCACCGACGACAAGGTGCTGGCGGACTGGAATGGCATGGCGCTGCGCGCGTTCGCCGAAGCAGGCCGCCTGCTCGGACGCGACGATCTCATTCAGGCCGCACGCGAACTGGCGTACTTTCTGCTGCAAGAGATCGTCGATGACGGCCACCTGCGGCATGCCTGGCGCAACGGCGTCTCGAGGTTGGAGAGCTTTCTCGCCGACTACGCGCAGGTTGGTCTCGGCCTGCTGGAACTGCACGCGGCGAGCGGCGAACCTGAATGGCTCGGCGCCGCGCATCGCCTGGGCGGCCAGATGGTCGAGCGCTTTCATGTCGACGGTGACGGCTTCTACGACGCAGAGCAGGGTCCGCTGCCGTTGCGGGCGCGCGATCTGTTCGACGGCGCCGTACCGTCGGGCACAGCGGCGGCCTGCGAACTGCTGCTGCGCCTGGCCGGCATCTACGACCGCGGCGAATGGGGGGACATCGCGCGGCAGGCCATCGAACAGCAAGCCGCAGTGCTCGCCAAGGCGCCGTCGGCGGCGCCGAGTCTGTTGCTGGCGCTATTGCTCGACGAGCGTGGCGCCGAGCTGGCGCTGCCCGGCGACGCCCGAGCGGCCGATCCGTTCGCGGGTGTACGCGGCGAATTCGCCCCGCTGCTGACGATTGCCAGCGGCCCGACCGACACCGCACCGCTTCTGTCCGGCCGCCGCGCCGGCGAGGCCTACCTTTGCCGGCACGGCAGCTGCCAGTTGCCGGCACGGACGATCGAGGATCTGCGCCGGCAGCTCGCCTCGCTCTGGTAGTCGATTGGTCGGTCAGCAGCCGGACGCCGACCGCGCGCCGGCAATTCGCCGAGCGCCCGTCACACGATCAGTCTGCCCGACCGCATGGCCGGGCGGATCGCCACGGTGACGCCGGCGTCGAGCACGATGTGATCGGCCTCGATGCCGTCGCTGAAGATCACGCCTCGTTTCGCCATCAACGATTTCAGGTGCAGCGGCGATTTGCCGTCGAACTCGCCGAACACCAGTTCGGCTTTGGTCGTGCGGCTCGGGAACGGCTCGCGCACGGCAAACCGCAATCGCTCGCTGTCCCACGGCAACGGCGCGTAACGGGCGGCTGCCGCCGATTCCGTCCATGCCGCCGCGATGTTCAGCGAACCGACGATCACGCTCGTCATCCAGCCGGTCGAGCCCAGCCCGGTGGACACGATGACGCCGCTCGAGCTTTGTGTTTCGTGCCGTCCGGCCCACAGGATCTCGTAGCGCGCCGACGTGTGCGAGCGCGGCCCGATGAACAGGTCATTGACGGCGAGCATGCGTTGCCCGTCCGGCAGCGCCGCCTCGGCCATCGTGACGCGCTTGTCCGGCCGGCGGTCGCGAAGCACGTCGCTGAGCAACGTTTCGAGCTCCTGCGGCTGAAACGGGAGCAGCAGGCCGTCATGACGGGCCGGGTCAGGATTGATCCCCACCAGCGGGTGCCCATCGAGGTACTTCATCGTGTTGGCCACCAGCCCGTCCTGCCCGAGCGCAACGACGACATCGTCCGGCCCGAACAGGAAGTTCGGCAGGTACTGGCGGTCGATCGCCTGCCAGCGGCCGTGCGCGACCAAGACTCCGGTCACCGTCTGCCTGGCCTGCAGGTAGCTGCCGTGCTCGCGCTCGTAGTCGCTGAAGTCCGCCCCCAGGTGCTCGACGTAGAAGCGCGCCTGATCGACAGTGTGGAAGCGGCCGATCAGTTCCTCCAGTCGCGTGCGCCGGGTGACCAGCACGACCTTGCGCTCGGTCGTCACTGCGCGCTCCGTGCCGTCTTCGCGGCCGGCATCGCCTTCAGCAGCGATTCGAGCAGATCCGGCGAGACATTCAGCTGGCCGATGCGCTGGGCGCGCTCGGCAATGCCGCCGAAGGCCTGCGCGATCAACTGACCGGGCGCCATGCCGGCGGCGGCCAGCGCCTGCACGATGCGCGGGTCGGCGGCCTGCAGCGCGGCCATCGCGGAAGCCAGCTTGTGCGCTTCGGCTTCGGCCAAAGCCCGCGTGTTGCCGGCATTGAGCTGCACGAACTGCGTGCGCCGCTCTTCGAGGGCGATGTCGGTTTCCATGTTGGCCTGCCGCAACTCGGCCTGTTTGCGCCGCACGCTGGCCTCGGCATCCATCTGCGTTTCGCGGATCTGCCGCTTCTTCTGCTCGACTGCGATTTCGGTGTCCAGTTCGCTCTGTCGGATCGCACGCTCGTTCTCCACCGCCGCGTTGCGACGGGTGAAGATCGCGTCATCGGCGGCCTTGAGAATTGCCTCGCGCGCTTCGGCCTCCAGCGCCCGCGCCGCTTCCGGCGTGGGCCGGATCGCGGTGATCACGAAGCCGAGGATCTCCAGCCCCAGCGCCCGCAGTTCGGCAGCCTCGGCCAACCGTTGCTGCACTTCTCCGGCGACCGCGTCTGCCGCCAGCAGCGCCTGCCGCAGCCCCCGCTGCTGCACCGCCTGCTGGGCGAGTATCTCGACCTTCGAAAGCACCCGCTCGGGCAGCTTGAGCGGATCCTCGGACGCATAACCCCTGCCGTCGGCGCTCAGCGTGAAGTCGACCAGCGCCGCAGTCTGCTTCGGCGAAGCGATGCGCCAGCTGACCTGCCCTTGCACGGTCACCGTCTGGAAATCGGCCGTGGTCAGCGTGTGAATGAAATCGTTGACCTGGCTCGAGACCGGCACCGAGACGATCGAAGTCGCGGGAGCGAAGTAGAAGAACGACTGTCCCGGGCCCTCGCGGCGGATGCGCCCGCCACGCACCTGCATGACGTAGGCAGTGGGTTTGGCGTTGAAGTAGCGGTAGCCGAGCATGGCGCCCTCCTGGCGGTGGCGCCGGATCCTGCCGACGCCTAAGTTGTATATAACAACTAACTAAGTTGCATACTACAACTAACTGGCGTACAGTCAAGCGCGACTGACGAGCGGCCGACCCGCACACGGAGGATTCATGGCCTTGCCGCCGACCCCGAAACGCCCGCTGACGACCGTCGACGTCGTGATCTTCGGCCTCGTCGGCGGCACGCTGCAGGTGCTGCTGGTGCGGCGGCCGACCGCCGCCGGCGAACCGTTTCCCGGACAGTGGGCATTGCCGGGCGGCTTCGTCGACGTCGACGTCGATGCGACGCTGGAAGCCTGCGCGCTGCGCAAGCTGCGCGAGAAGACCGGCGTGCGCTCGCCGTACCTGGAACAGCTGGGCAGCTGGGGCGGCGCGAAGCGCGATCCGCGGGGCTGGTCGGCCACGCACGTCTACTTCGCGCTGCTCGACATCGAGGGCGTGCATCCGGCCACCGGCGGCAATGCCGAAGCCGTCGGCTGGCGCCCGATTGCCGGCGACGGGGTCAGGGAACGACTGGCCTTCGACCACGGCAGGCTGCTGGCCGCCGCGGTCGAGCGGCTGCGCAACAAGGTCGAGTACACGACGCTGCCCGCGTTCCTCCTGCCGGCGACCTTCACGCTGGGCGAACTGCAGGCGACCTACGAGGCGGTCCTCGGGCGCGATCTGGACAAGTCGGCGTTTCGCACCCGCATGCTGAGCGCAGCGTTCATCGAGCCAACAGGCGAGCAGCGCACCGGCGCCAACCGGCCGGCGCAGCTGTATCGATTGAAGGACAGGGCGGCGGTGTTCTTCCCGCGCACGTTCCGGTCCGCAGAGGCCTAGCGCGCCCGCCCGCCTCGACAGCTTGCGGCCGGGCTTCTCCTCGACCGGGCGGACGTCGTCAGCGGCCCGATGTCCCGATCCGGCCCGTTTCGACTCCTCATTCACCCCGTTACGAAGTGGCTTCAGCCGACGCGACCTTGCGCGGCCGCCCGCTCAACAGCATCCACGCCACCGCGACGAGCTGCAGCAGCAGCACGAGCAGGAAGGTCGCCCGATACGCTTCGCTCGCACTCATGCCGGTGAGCCGCAAGGCATCGACGGCCACGCCCATGCCCCATTGCAGTCCGAAGGCGCCGATGAACGCCGCCAGGTTCAGGACCGTGTTGGCGCGACCGGACAGCGCCAGCGGCAGCGACTGCGCCAGGATCGTGTAGGCGATGTTGCTGAGCGGATAGACGAAGGCCAGCAGCGCCCACAGCGCGCCGGATCCGTGGCCGGCGAAGGCGTTGATGGCGGCAAAGACGAGGACGAACACGAGGGCGACAACGTTGAGGATCGCCGCGGCCGGGATGCCGCGACGGACCAGCCGCGTCGTCATGAAACCCATGAACAGGCAACCGGCCAGCATCGCCGTATTCAGCAGCGTGAGCTGCTGGGCAATCTGCGGGCGGCTCATGTCCTCGACCTCGGCCATCCAGCGCGAGACCCACAACCCCTGCACCGCCATGAATCCGCCGATGCTCATCGTCACCATCGGCGCATAGCGCCAGAACTCACGAGCCTTCAGCACCTGCCCGACGCCGGCCAGCTGTTCGGCCATGCGGGCGCCGTGCGACGGCTCGTCGGCGTCCGGCACGATCCACCAGATGACCAGCGCGACCGCGACCGTCACCGCGGCGATAGCGAGCATCACCGTGCGCCAGCTGGCGAGGCCGAGCGCCGCTTCGAGCGGTTGCGCGGCGAACACCGCACCGAGCCCGCCGGCGGCCATGATCCAGCCGATCAGCGAGCCCTGGTGATCGGCCGGAAACGACTGGTTGAACGCCTTGAATGCAGCCATCAGGCAGGCAGAGACGCCGAGCCCGATCAGCGCCCGGCCCCAGGCCAGTCCGGACAGGTCGCTGGCCAATGCGAAGGCGACGGCGCCGGAAGCCGCGATCAGCAGCAGGATCGCTTCGACGCGCCGCGGCCCGAAGCGATCGAGCAGGATGCCCAGCGGCAGTTGCGCCGCGCCGAAGGCGAGGAAGTAGGTGCTGGTCAGCAGCCCGAGCGAATGGTCCGGCAGCGACAGGTCGTCGGCCAGCACCGGACCGATGACGGCATTCGAGGTCCGGTACAGATAGGACAGCAGATAGCCCGCCGCGAACGGCAGGAACAGGCGCAGCCAGAGCGCACGTCGCGAAAGTGGGGTCAAGGCCGGTCCAGATGCAGCAGCGCGCAACTGTAGCGGGCTCGCTACCGCCACCGATCGCGCAGACGTGCCGCGATATCGACCACCTGCGGCCGCGCGCCGGCCGAGTCGGTACCGCCAGCGACCTGCGGCCACGCGCGCGGTTCAAACAGTGCGTCGAGTTCGCGCGGAATGAAGCGCGTGCGCGATGCGTACACGTGCCGGTCGCCGCCGGCTGCCTGCTGGTGCACGTAGAAGCGCTGCGGCACGACGACGTGCAAATGGTCCCTTGCCCGCGTCATCGCCACGTAAAGCAGCCGTCGCTCTTCCTCGATCTCCGCCGGCGTGCCGGTGGCCAGGTCGGAAGGGATGCAGCCATCGACGGCATTGAGCACGTAAACCGCGCCCCACTCCTGCCCCTTGGCCGAGTGGATCGTCGACAGCGTCAGATACTCATCGTCGAGCAGCGGCGCGCCGGCCTCGTCGCTGGATGCATCGGGCGGATCGAGCGTCAGCTCGGTGAGGAAGCGTTCGCGCGAGGCATAGCTGCCGGCGATGCTCTCCAGCGCCGTCAGGTCGGCGAGCCGCGCTTCCGCGTTGTCATGAATGCGCCACAACTGCCGCTCGTACCAACGGCGCGCCAGCGCCAGTTCCGCTGGCCAGGTGCCGCTCGACGCGCGCACTGTTCGCATGAAATCGGCAAGCGCACGCCAGTCGGTTCGTGCCGCCACAGGCGCATCGAATGCCGACAGCGCTGCAACGGGATCGTTCGCGGCGGCAACCTCGTCGAGGGCGCGCTTGGCGGTCTTCGGTCCGACACCCGCCAGCAGCAGCAGCACGCGAAACCCGGCGACGCGATCGAGCGGATTCGCCGCCCAGCGCAGACAGGCCAGCAGATCCTTGACGTGTGCCGCCTCGAGGAATTTCAGGCCGCCGAACTTCACGAACGGCACGTTGCGCCGGCCCAGTTCAAGTTCGACCTGCAGGCTGTGCTGCGAGGCGCGGAACAGCACGGCCTGCGCACGAAGTGCCAGCCCGCCCTCGCGCAGCGCCAGCACCTGGTCGACCACGTAGCGTGCCTGCGCCGCCTCGTCGGCGACCGACACCAGCAGCGGCCGCGCCTCGGAAGATCGCTCGCTGTACAGATGCTTGCTGAAGCGCTCGCGGGCCAGGCCGATCACCGCGTTCGAGGCGTCGAGGATCGGCTGTGTCGAGCGGTAGTTCTGCTCCAGCGTGACGACGGTCGCGGGCGGATCGAATAGCCCCGGGAAGTCGAGGATGTTGCGCACCGTGGCGCCGCGGAACGAGTAGATCGCCTGGGCGTCGTCGCCGACAACCGTCAGTCCGCGTCCATCGGGCTTGAGCCGCTGCAGCACCGAGGCCTGCAGCCGGTTGGTGTCCTGGTACTCGTCGACCAGCACGTGCCGGAAGCGCGCGCCGATCTCGCCGGCGATCGCGCCCTCGCCCATCATCGCCGCCCAGTACAGCAGCAGATCGTCGTAGTCGAGCACGTTGCACCGCTGCTTCGCCTCAACGTAGGCGGCAAACAGCCGCTTCAGTTCGGCTTCCCAACCGGCGCACCAGGGAAAACTTTCCGCCAGCACCGCATCGAGCGGCGCTTCGGTGTTGACCACCTTCGAGTAGATCGCCAGGCAGGTGCCCTTCAGCGGGAAGCGCTTGCTCGTTGCCGACAGGCCTAGTTCGTGCCGGACCAGGTTCATCAGGTCGGCCGAGTCCTCGCGGTCGTGGATCGTGAACTCGGCGCCAAGGCCGATGCGCGGCGCGTACTCGCGCAGCAGGCGAGCGCCGATGGCGTGGAAGGTGCCAGCCCACAGCAGCGACGCGGCGGCCTGCCGCACGGCAGGCGCCTGCAATGCGCCGACGATGCCCTCGACGCGGCGGATCATCTCCGCCGCCGCACGGCGCGAGAAGGTGAGCAGCAGCATCTCGCGCGGGTCGGCGCCACGGCCGATCAGCGCCGCCACCCGATGCGCCAGCGTGCTGGTCTTGCCCGAGCCGGCGCCGGCGATGACCAGCAGCGGCCCGGGAACCTGCTCGTCGGCGCCGTGCTCGGCCGCGGCGCGCTGCCGCGCATTGAGCCTATCCAGGACGCTGCGCTCGGCCGCGCGAGCGGGGGCGTCGATGACGGCGTTCATCCGCACCCCTCGTTCATCAGCGCGTCCCCGCGTTCACTTGCCATGGGTCTTGAGATTCGGCGTCATCGATGCCAACCCGGCCGGCCGCCCGGCGTGAAACGTGTTGGGATCGAAGAAGACGGTGCGGCAACCGCGGCAGCAGAAGAAGTCGGTCTGCCGCAAGGCGCCGCTCGGCATCCTGACGACGACCTGTTCGAAATCGCTCGAGCGGCACGTCGGGCTGGTGAACGGCGACTGGTTACTGTATAAATATACAGTAGCCGTTCTTGTGGGCGAACGCAGTCCAACGGTGCCGGCCCGCAGCCCCGCGGCATGGTCGGCAATGCCGCCGGGCGCTGTTTGCCGTCGCCGACAGCAGGCTTCGTTTTGCGCCGGATGTTGATCTGAGTCGTCACGGGCGCTCGTATCTTGGGCGAATCTGCCCCCAGATCGATGCCCGGGTTCCCGTTCATGTACGCGGATGCGTTGTCTTGTCGCGGCAGCGTCCGTTTCGGCAGCGGCGCGCGCATCCGCCGTGTGCAGCAGACGTGGGGCCCGCCCGTTCGATCACTGCGGACGCGTCCCCTAGTGCGTCCGACCCATCGGTCGCAGGAACCTTCCTGACCGAGCACGCGAAAGTTGCACGATGGCCATCAGCGCAACCGACACCATCACGCGAGAAGCGGCGGCACCCGACCTGCGCACGCGCGCGCCTCAGGCCAGCGTGCGCGAGATGCGCCTGCTGCAGGGCAATCAGGCGATCGCCGCCGGCGCCATCTACGCCGGCGCCCGCTTCTACGCGGGTTATCCGATCACGCCGTCGTCCGAAATCGCCGACGAGTGCGCGAAGCTGATGCCGACGCTCGGTGGCGTGTTCCTGCAGATGGAAGACGAGATGGCGTCGATCGACGCCGTTATCGGGGCGTCGCTCGCCGGCGCCAAGGCGTTCACCGCGACCAGCGGACCCGGCTTTTCGCTGATGCAGGAAAACCTCGGCCTGGCCGTGATGGGCGAGGTGCCCTGCGTGGTCGTCGACGTGCAGCGCTCGGGGCCGAGCACCGGGCTGGCGACCAAGCCGGCGCAGTCCGACATCATGCAGGCACGCTGGGGGCGACACGGCGACCAGTCGGTCATCGCCCTGTGCCCGGCCAGCGTGCACGAGTGCTTCACGCTGACCGTGCAGGCCTTCAACTTCGCCGAGCGCTTTCGTCTGCCGGTCATCCTGCTTCCCGACGAGACCGTCGGCC
The DNA here is from genome assembly GCA_041565015.1 of Burkholderiaceae bacterium. Classification (GTDB taxonomy): domain Bacteria; phylum Pseudomonadota; class Gammaproteobacteria; order Burkholderiales; family Burkholderiaceae_F; genus JADJWR01. The sequence continues at coordinate 1,952 of JBFGOX010000014.1, read as the reverse complement.
ACATGCGCGAGAACGTGGCGCTGCCGCTGCCCGGCGAGATCGCGGTCGTCGACCGCAAGGCGCCGGGCGGCGCGCCGTCGGCCTACTTGCCGTTCAAGGCGGAAGAAGACGGCGTCGCGCCGCTCGCCGCGTTTGGCAGCGATTACGTGTTCCACGTCACCAGTTCGATGCACGGGCTGGACGGCTACAGCAACAACGATCCGGTCAACGCGGCGCGGCGCGTGCGCCAGCTGCACGAGAAGATCGAGCGGCACCGCGACGAGATCGTGCTGACCCGCACGTATCAGGTCGACGACATGGACGTGCTGATCGTCGCCCTCGGCGCCCCCACCCGCGCCGCCCGCCAGGCGGCGATCGAGGCGCGTGCACAGGGCGTCCGCGCCGGCGTGCTGCAACTGCAGACGGTCTGGCCATTTCCCGATCTGGAGGTCGCCGCGCTGGCTCGTCGCGTGAAGACGGTGGTCGTGCCGGAGATGAACTACAGCGGCCAGGTCGCCGGCGAGGTGCGCAAGTCGCTCGGGCCGCAAACCGATCTGCGGCGCGTCAACAAGTACAACGGCACTTTCATCACGCCGCAGGACATCCTCGACGCGATCGCCGAACCGCAAGCCCAGGCCGGCAGCTCGAAGAGGAGCCTGCCATGACGCACGCCACCGGCCGCAAGTACCTGAAACCCGGCGTGCTGCCGCACATGTGGTGCTCCGGCTGCGGCATCGGCGGCATGCTTGCCTCGCTGCTGATCGCGTTCGAAGAGCTCGGGTACCAGAACACCGACACGGTGGTCGTCACCGGCATCGGCTGCACCGGCAAGCTCGACGATTACCTCGTTACCAACGCGCTGCACACGACGCACGGTCGCGCGCTCGCCTACGCGACCGGCATCAAGGCGTTCAACCCGAAGCTGAATGTCGTGGTGGTGATGGGCGACGGCGACAGCGTGACGATCGGCGGCAACCATTTCATCCACGCCGCGCGCCGCAATATCGACGTCACAGCGATCGTGCTGAACAACCTGAACTACGGCATGACTGGCGGCCAGGTCTCGGGCACGACGCCGGAATGGAGCGTCACCAGCACCACGGCCTTCGGCAATCCGGAGCGCGAGTTCGACATCTGCGCGCTGGCCGAGACCGCGGGCGCCAACTTCGTGGCCCGCTGCTCGCCCTATCACGGCTGGGAAATGAAGGAGATCATGAAGCAGGCGCTTGCGAGGAAGGGCTTCTCGCTGGTCGAGGTGATCAGCCCCTGCCCGACCCATTTCGGCCGCTACAACGAGATGAAGGAAACGCCGGCGATGCTGCGCTGGCTCGGCGAGCGCGCGCTGCCGGTCGAGCGCTATCGCGCGTTGGCCGCCGAGCAGCGGCAGAACCACTTTCCGGTGGGCCTGCTGGTCGACCGCAACGCGCCGGATTTCAACACGCGCTACGAGACCGTGCGGGCACGGGCGCAGCAGCAGTAGCAGGCGATGCCGATGACGCGCAGCCATACCGAAATCGTCCTCGCGGGCAGCGGCGGCCAAGGCCTGATCCTCTCCGGCATCCTGCTGGCCGAGGCGGCGATGCGCGAAGGCCGCAACGTCGTGCAGACGCAGTCGTACGGGATCGCCAGCCGCGGCGGGCTGTCGCTGGCCGAAGTGATCGTCGACGACGACGAGATCGTTTACCAGCAGGTCCGCCGGCCCGACTGCGTGCTGGCGCTGTCGGAGGAAGCAAGCAGGAAGTTCGAGGGCTGGGCCGCCAAGGGCGTGCCGCTGCTGTACGACAGCACGATCGTCGCCGCGCGCACGGGCGAGCCTTTCATCGGCCGCCCCTTCACGCAGACGGCCAGCAGCCTGGGCAACGCCGGCAGCGTCAACATCGTTGCGCTGGCCGCGGTGGCCGCGCTGACCGGCGTCGTGCGGACATCGAGCCTCGAGCAACTGCTGCGGCAGAAGTTCCGCGGCACCTCGCTCG
>JBFGOX010000013.1:0-17108 GCA_041565015.1 Burkholderiaceae bacterium | reverse complement strand
GGCGTCGTCCGCGTTGCGCAGATGCGCGACACGCTGGTCGAACTGCTGGCAGAAACGTTGCGCCCGCAGCGCTCGTCAAAGGCGGCGGTGACGAAAGTCGCGGCGGCGGTCGTCGACGGCTTTCTGCTCAAGCTCTCGGCTGCGCAGCAGGTCGCGCTCGCCGAACGCTATCGCGAAGAACTGGCGCGCAGTGTCGGTGCCGACGTGCTCGCCGATCAGATCGGCCTGCTGCGCGGCGCGCGTGGCTGGCCGCTTTTCCCCGCCGATTACGTCAGCCCCGACAGAAGCCGGCGAGTGACCGCGGTGTGCAGTCGCCAGGAACTGCGCCGCTGCGGCGCGGTCTTCGGCAATTGCCTGCGCGGCTCACACTTCGACGGCTACGCCAGCCGCCTTGTCGCCGGTTCCGCCTTCTACGTGGCGCTGTTTGACGCTCGCACGGCGCGCCCATGCTCGCTCGCGGAACTCGCCGTCGACGATCGCGGCGGCGTGCTGATCCGGCTGTCGGTGGCGCAGCATCAGGCACCCGGCAATGGTGAAGCCCCGTCGCCGGAGTGCCGGGCCGCGCTGGCCGGTCTGCTGCGGTTCACGCGCACCGCGCCGATACAGTCGCATCTGCGCAAAGGGCTGCTGGCGATGCGCGGGCGCGCCGCATCGACGCGCACGGGCAGCAGAGTCATCGGCCGCAGCGCGCTGGCGCAGTCGCTTTGGAAAGTGATCGGCAGCCCGGGAATGGCGGCGATCGTTCAACGGATCACGACGGCCGTGCGCGGCCGGCACGAAAACTCGGCGGGCGCCGGCGGTCGATCGACGCAACTCGCGTTGCCGCTCTGAAGTCGAGCGGCCGTTGCACTCAGGCCGGCCGGTGCCGCGCGCGCCAGCCGCCGTACAGCGCGATCAGTCCGGGAACGATGATCAGCGCCCAGATGATCTTCGACAGGTGCGCCTGAACCCAGTCGATGTTGCCGAACAGATAGCCCGCGGTGACGATCGAGCCGACCCACAGCGTGCCGCCGGTGACATCAAAGAAGGTGAACTTGCTGCGCGTCATCAGCGCCACGCCGGCCACGAATGGCGCGAAGGTGCGCAGGAAAGGCATGAAGCGCGCAACGACGATCGTGATACCGCCGTATTTCTCGTAGAACGCGTGCGTGCGGTCGAACGCGTGCCGGTTGAAGAACTTCGAGTTCTCCCAGCCGAACACGCGCGGCCCGAAGAAGCGGCCGATCGCGTAGTTGGTCTGGTTGCCGGCAATGGCGGCGACGATCAGCAGCGCCACCAGCAGCGGGTAATCGATCATGCCCACGCCGGCCAGCGCGCCGGCGACGAAAAGCAGCGAATCGCCGGGCAGCAGCGGCATCACCACCAGCCCGGTCTCGACGAAGATGATCGCGAACAGCAGCGCGTAGACCCACGTGCCGTAGTTCTCGACGAAGACCTTCAGGTGCGTGTCGACATTCAGGATGAAGTCGATCAGGAAAGCGAAAAGTTCCATCGGGCGATTATCGGGGCGGCCATTACGTCGCGCTGCCGGCCGAACGGGCTAGGGCGTGTCTGAGCGCGGCGCCAGTTGCCGCCACAGGAACGTGAAGGTCTGCGCCCACATGCGCGCGGCCTGTTCATTATTGGCGGCGGCGCCATGGCCGCCTTCGATGTTCTCGAAGTACAGCGCGTCGTGGCCCTGCGCGAGCAGACGCGCAGCCATCTTGCGCGCGTGGCCGGGGTGGACGCGATCGTCGCGGGTGGACGTGTACAGGAAGATGCGCGGGTAATCGGCATCCTCGCGCAGGTTCTGGTAGGGCGAGTATTTCGCGATGAACGCGCGGTCCGCGGGCCGGTCGGGGTCGCCGTATTCGCCGATCCACGAGGCGCCGGCCGGCAGCTTGTGATAGCGCAGCATGTCGGCCAGCGGCACCTGCGCGACTACCGCGCCGAACAGTTCGGGCCGCTGCACCATGGTGCCGGTCACCAGCAGGCCGCCCTGACTGCCGCCGATGATGCCGAGCCGCGGCGGCGAGGTGATGCCGCGGGCGATCGCGTCTTCGGCCACCGCGATGAAATCGTCGAACGTCTTCTGCCTTCCCTCGCGGCGCGCCTGCAGGTGCCAGTCCGGTCCGAATTCGCCGCCGCCGCGGATGTTGGCCAGCAGGAACGCGCCGCCGGGTTCGAGCCAGCCCTTGCCGAAGACACCCGAGTACCACGGCAACTGCGAGACTTCGAAACCGCCATAGCCGTACAGCAGCGTCGAATTGCGGCCGTCGAGCTTTGCACCCTTGCGCAGCACGGCGAAGTAGGGGATGCGGGTGCCGTCGCGGCTGGTCGCTTCGTACTGGCGCGTTTCGAGACCGCCGGCGTCGAAGAATGCGGGCAGCGCCTTCACGGGTTCAAACGCCTTCCACTGGCTGGCGCCGACGCGGCCGAGATACAGCGTGTCGGGCGTGGTGAAGTCCTTCACCGTGATCATGAAGTCGTCGGACGCCCAGTAGGTGCCGGCCAGGCTGACCTGCGCGTTGGCAGGGACGGGCAGCGAACGCGTCGACCAACGCTGGCCGTCGAACAGGGCCTCGTGCCAGCGCGAGCGCACATTGTCGAGTTCGCCGAGCAGCACCGCCGAGCGGGTCGTCGCCAGCGTCTGCAGCGCGCGGCGCGGCCCGGGTTCGTAAACGAGCGCGAAGTCGCGTTCGCCGGCGTCGAAGTCGGCCAGCCGCATGGCGATCACGCTGCCGGCGGCGAATTCGCGCTGCGCCGGTTTCCATGCGCTGCGCAGTCGAAGCAGCAACTGCTCCTGGAAGAAGAAAACTTCGGCATCGGTCGGCGCGGCCAGCGGCACGAGCTTGCCGTCGCGGAGCCGCTGCCACTGCACATTGCGCGTCGAGATGACGCGCAAGACCCAATCACGCCGCGTTCCGGACTCCCGCTCGGAAAGGCCGAGCGCGAGCACTTCGCTCGCCGGCTGCGCGTAGATCGTCGCCGCGTCGGCCAGTGACGTGCCGCGCTTCCACTGCTTGACGATGCGCGCGTAGCCCGAGGTGGTCAGACTGTTCGGGCCGAAATCGGTGGCCACCCACAGGGTGTCGGCATCGACCCAGTCGGTGCGGCTCTTTGCTTCCGGCAGCACGAAGCCGTCGGCGACGAAGGTCTTCTCGATCAGATCGAACTCGCGTTCGACCGCCGCATCGGCGCCGCCGCGCGACAGCGTCAGCAGGCAGTGGCGGTATGGCTGTTGCGGGCTGTCGGGCCGCAGGCAGTCGGCGCCTTTCCACACCCAGTTCTCGCCTTCGGCCCCGGCCAGTGCGTCGAGATCGAGCACGGTCTCCCATGCCGGAGCGGACTTGCGGTACTCGTCGAGCGTCGTGCGTCGCCACAGGCCTCGGGGGTTGGCCGCGTCGCGCCAGAAGTTGTAATAGTGCGCGCCCATCCGCGTGACGAACGGAATGCGGGCACGCGAATTCAGTATCGCCAGCAGCTCGCTGCGCAGCGGCTCGTAACGCGGATCGCCGGCGAATTCCTCTGTCGCGGTCGCATTGCGTGCGCGCACCCAGTCGAGCGCCCGCTCGCCGGTGACCTCTTCGAGCCAGCGATACGGATCTTCAGGCAAAGACATCTCGGCGCCGGCCACGCCCATGCAGATCGCCAGCAGTGCGGCCGATAAGAACGACCGCATTTGATTCCGGAATTCGTGTTGCACGACTGCGAGCGCGGGTCACAACACCATCTTGGCGCCGGCGATCACCAGCACCGCCGCCAGCGCCCGGCGCAGGCCATTGTTGCCGAGACGGCGCGCACCGAGCGAGGCGCCGATCAGCCCGCCGACGATGACGGCGCCGACCCAGTAAGGCAGCGCATCAGGCAGCGCCGGCTGGCGTGTCAGCAGGCCGGTCAGGCCGGAGATCGAGTTGACCAGGATGAACGCAGCGGTCGGCGCCGCGCTGTCGCGCACGGTGCCCCAGCCCATCAACACGATCAGCGGACTGATGAAAATGCCGCCGCCGACTCCGGTAAGCCCCGACAGCAGGCCGATGCCCGCGCCGGTGATCAATGCCAGCCAGACCGGCGGCGGCCCGGTGACCACGCGCGCGGGCCCATCGCCGGCCAAGGTGTCGAGAAACAGGCGCACGGCCGAGAACAGCAGCACCACGCCGACCAGCACGCCAAACCAGGACACTGGCAAGTGGATGCGGCCGCCGATGAAAGCCATCGGCACAGAGGTGACCGCGAACGGCAGGAACAGCCGCCACCGAAAGCCGCTGGCGCGCGCGAACTTGTACAGCGAGATCGATGCCACGCCGATGTTCATCATCAGCGCGGTCGGCCGCATCATGACCGGCGGCACGCCCATCAGGGCCATTGCGGCAAGATAGCCTGAACCGCCGCCGTGGCCGACCGATGAATACAGCATCGCCGCGGCGAAGAACAGCGCGCCGAGCAGGATCTCGTGGTTGGGGTCGATCATCGTCGGCCGCTGAGCTGACTCGCGCCGCGGCTACGGCAATGGCACCGCACCGACGATCACGTTGTCGCGTAAGCGAGGCGCACGTAGATCGGCGCGTAGGGAGCGGCCTGCGTGATCTCGATCAGCGCTTCGCGCGCCAGTTCGAGCAGCGCCAGGAAGTGCACGATCACCACCGGCACGCCGCGCGCCAGCGTCGCGGCATCGAAGAGATCGCCGAACTCGACGAACTGGCGTCCCTGCAGCCGGCGGATGATGATGCTCATGTGCTCGCGCACGGACAGCTGCTCGCGGGCGATGTGATGGTGCGCGTAGAGCTTGGCGCGCTTGAGCACCTCGGCCCAGGCCTGCTGCAGGTCGACCGGCGCCACGTCCGGCAATCGTTTGGCCATCGTCTGCTCGATGGTGACGATCGCGCGCACGAAATCGCGGCCAACGCGCGGCAACTCGTCGAGCTGGGCGGCGGCAAGCTTGATGCGTTCGTACTCGACCAGCCGCCGCACCAGTTCGGCGCGCGGGTCCTCGGCCGCCTCGCCCGTTTCGGCCTTTTTCACCGGCAGCAGCATGCGGCTCTTGATCTCGATCAGCATCGCCGCCATCAGCAGATACTCGGCGGCCAGTTCGAGATTGCTCTTGCGGATCTGCTCGATGTAGGCGAGGTACTGCACGGTCACCTTCGCCATCGGGATGTCGAGGACATTGAAGTTCTGCTTGCGGATCAGGTACAGCAGCAGGTCGAGCGGTCCTTCGAACGCCTCGAGGAAGATCTCGAGCGCATCGGGCGGGATGTACAGGTCGTCGGGCAGGCGAAACAGCGGCTCGCCGTACAGGCGCGCCAGCGCGATGCCGTCGATCACGTCGGGCGTGACGTTGCCTGCCGGCGTCGGCAGTGAGGGGTACTCCGTTGGCAGCGGCTCGGTCATTTGACGGGCAGGTCGAAAAGCGCGGTCAATGCTAACAGCGCGCGGCAGGCGCCTGACCCAGCGTGGTGGTGGCGCCGAGCGCGCGATGTGCGGAACCGACCTCGACGGTGCTGCGACGCCCCGTGACGGCGCTATAGGCAGCAATCCGGCCGGCGATGAGCCGCGTCGCGCGCAGTGCGCGTGCGCGGGAAGGCGACCGGGATCGTGGACGTCCTAATGCGGACGATCAAACGGGTCAACGCGGCTGCCGATCAGAGGGCATGCCAGGCGAGAACGTGACCGTCGACGGTGCGAGCAAGAAAGGCACACGGAGAGCACGGAGGAAGCAGCACGGGCGAGCACAACCAAGGAATCTGCCGAATCGAGCCGCGTTGCCCTGACGTGGTTGTCGGCAGTCACCCGTCGCTTGCTGGTTTCCTCCGTGCTCTGCGTGTCCTTTTGTTCAGCTGCCGCCCGCTCGACCGCCCAGGGCAATCGACGCCAGCTGAAAACGATCGTGCCCGCGGCAGAGGTCGTTCTGCTCGGGCGCGGCAAGGAAGAAGCACCAAAGTCGGGAGCGCGTACCGCCGGTCGGCCTTGCACTGAACTGCGTCGCAACCCCGGTCTTGGACATTTCCTTCGCCTTCTCTGTGTGGGACAATATCCCACGGAACGCACCCATGTCAACGATCTGAACGAATGAGCGCCAAGGCCGGCATCGTGCTCGAGCGCGTGCTGCGCGTCGTGCGTCCGCTCGTCCGTCTGCTGATCCGCAACGGCGTGCCGTACCAGGCGTTCGCGACCGCGCTCAAGCACGTCTTCGTCGACGCCGCGCGAGCGGAACTGGCGAGCCGATCGATGGCGCAGACCGACAGCGCCGTGACGCTGCTGTCCGGCGTGCATCGGCGCGATGTGCGCAACCTGGGCCGCCCTGGAAGCACGAAGGCCGTCGCCCTGCAGGCGCCGCGCAGCCTGCCCGGAGAGGTCGTCGCCCGCTGGATGAGCGATTCCACGTTCCTCGATGCCGACGGTTCGCCGGGCACGCTCGAGCGCAGCAACGAAGGCGCCGAAGGTTCGTTCGACGCGCTCGTGGCCGGCGTCAGTCGCGATGTGCGGCCACGTGCCGTCCTCGACGAGTTGCTGCGGCTCGGTGTGGCGAGCGAAGGCGATGACGGCGTTCAGCTGCTCGGCAGCGGCTTCGCGCCGCGGCAGGACTTCGAGCAGCTGGCAACGCTTTTCGCGGACAATTTGCATGATCACGCCGCAGCAGCCGCAGCGAACTTGCAGGGCGAGCGCAATTTCCTCGAGCAGTCGGTTTTTGTCGATGAAATCACCGAGGCGTCTGCGGCGCGGCTGCAGAAGGTATCGGTGCAGGCATGGAAGCAGGCTTTCAAAATCGTCATGAAGGAGGCGCAGTCGCGCTTTGACCAGGATGCAGCAAACGAGAGCGCCGGGAAACGGCGCCACCGTGCGCGCTTCGGCGTGTACTTCTACAGTGGACCGGAGGATTGATTCGTGAAAACGGGGCGATGCGCTCGGTGCGAGTGGCTGCTGCTACTGCTGCTGGCGCTGGCCGGTTGCGGCCCGGGTGTGGGCGGAACCGGGACCGGCGAACAGTCCAGCGCGCTGGAATTCTTCGGTGCCAGGGCGGCCTCGGTTTGCACGGCGTCCTTCGCGGGTCAGCTCAAGTGCCCGACACGGGTGGTGATCGGCCCTACGCTCGTTGCGCCGAACGAGGGCAGCGAAACCGTGATCTGGGCCGACAATGGATCCAACCTGCCGGTCTCGGCCCGCATCAACGGCAGCGACGTCGAGTTCGAGGCCGCCTGCGAGGGCGTTCGTTTCACCGGGACCTGGGGGACACGCCAAGGCGAGGGCGCGGGCCGCTTCTACGGCTACTACGTTACGCGCGATCTGAATTTCGCCGTTCCGGGCACGCTCAGCGCGCAGGCCGCCAACGGCGCGAGTCTCGCCTACGTGCTGCAGGATGCGAGCGGCCGCGTCGTATTCGGTCCACGCGTGCTCAAGCGGACCACCGGTGAAACGGTGCCGAGCCTGTGCCGGTAAATGGCGTAGGCCGGCATCGCTAGGACGATGCGGTTGGCTCGCGCGGGGTCGCCGCGGATGCGGCGGCCTTGCGCTGCCGGCGCGCCGCGCCGCGGACGCTCAGTCCGATACGCCTGCCGATGAGGCCAGCGCCGGGGCGGCGTTCTCGTCCTCTCTGTTAACGCTCGGTCTGATAGACATAGGGCTTCTGCGGCACCTTCGATTCGCGCCAGCGCTTCTGCTGCTCGGCATCGAGTTCGACATCCCATAGCAGCGCACGGCCCTGGCGCTGCTTGCGCTCCAGATCGGGCTGCTTCTGTTTCAGTTCACGCAGGAAGCGCGTGATGTCGGATTCGTACTGTGCCATGGCGAATGCGCGCGGAACGAGGAAGAGTCATTTCAGTTTACCGGTCAACGACGGGTCCACTTGCTGCGTTCTTCTGCATGGTTCGCCACTGGCTGGAATACGCGATCATGTTCAGATATCTGCTCATTCCATTCGTCGCTCTGCTGATCATGAGCGGCTGCGATCAGTACGGCCGGCCGCTCGAGCATCCGGGAATTGACAGGCTCAAACCCGGAATCTCAGGCGAACTCGACGTGCGCGGAATCTTCGGCGTGCCGGAGATGATCGTCGAGGAGCGCGACGGCACGCGCACCTTCCAGTACCCGCAGGGTCCTGAAGGACCGCGCACCTTCTTTGCAACGATCGGCACCGACGGCAAGCTGATCCGCGTGTGGAACGTGCTGGTACCGGAAACGTTCGCCAAGGTTGTTCCCGGCATGCACCGCGATGACGTGCGGCTGCTGCTCGGCCGCCCCGGCAATCAGCAGTTCTACGAGTTGAAGCGGCAGACGGCGTGGGAATGGAAGATCGTCGACGCGGGCAGCGACAAGCGCTTTTTCGTGATGTTCGATGAAGCAGGCAAGGTCGTATCGAGCGGCATCGAGGATCCTTCTCTGTCCTCCGGGCGCTAGGCTGATCCACGTTGCTATGCGATACGGTTGCCGGGCAGGCGGTCGGCACTGTCGCACCGAGGCCGCCGCGCGCGGCCCGGGGTGACGGCGGCCTCGCGCTGTTCTGCTGAAAGACGCGCCGAATTCCGAAGCGAAGCCTCGGAGCTGCACGCGGAGGCGCAGACGCACCGTGCAACGGCCGCGCAGGAACTCGACTTTCAATTCGCCGAAGCGTGCCTCAGGCGGTTTCGCCGGCGGCGGCATTCAGCACTGCGATGGCACGGCGCTTGCCGGCATCGAGGTCGGGCAACACATTGTCGCCACCGGCGCGCTCGATGAAGCCTGAGCGTCGCAGCAGCGACAGGGGCTGCTGGCGCGCACCCGTGATCAGCAGCGCGCCGCCCCGTCGCGCGAGTTGCCGCCGCAGAACGTCCAGTGTCTCCACGCCTGTCGTGTCGAGCGCCAGCATGTGGCTGACGTCGAGGATCACCACGCGAGGCGCCTGGCTCCCCGCATAGCGCGCGGGATCGGTGAGTCCCTCGAGTTTGCCGACCGCGCCGAAGAACAGGGCGCCGGTCAGTTGCCACGCTTCGACGCCTGTCGGCGCCGAGTCGGGATCTTCGGCAGGCGCCAGCGACAAAGGCTCGAGTTGTGTCAGCGAACTGATCCGGTAGATGAAGAACAGGCACGCCATGACCAGACCGACTTCGACCGCCATCATCAGATCGAACACGACCGTCAGCAGGAAGGTCGTCAGCAGTGTCGCCCGGTAGGTGATGGCGAAATGTCGCAGGCGGCCGAACTCGCGCCACTCGCCCATGTTCCAGGCGACGAACAGAAGGATGCCGGCCAGCGCCGCCAGGGGAATGTTCTCCGCCAGCGGCGCCGCCGCCAGCACGACCAACAGCAGAAGCGTCGCATGCACGAGGCCGGATATCGGCGAGGAGGCGCCGCTTTTCACGTTGGTGACCGTGCGCGCGATGGTCCCGGTGGCCGGCATGCCGCCGAACAGCGGCGTGACGAAATTAGCGATGCCCGCCGCCATCAGTTCCTGGTTCGGATCGTGCCGGTCATCGATCATGTTGTCGGTGATGCGCGCACACAGCAGAGATTCGATCGCGCACAGCAGCGCAATCGTGACCGTCGGCAGAAGCAGCAGCTTCACCGTCGTCCATGAAAACTCGGGCAAGGCAACTGCGGGAAGCGCCTGTGGAATGCCGCCGAACCGCGAACCGATCGTTTCCACCGGCAAGCCGAGCGTGGCGACGGCGGCGGTTGCGGCAACCAGCGCGATCACCGTGCCGGGCACGCGGGCCATCATCTTCTTGTACGGCGGCGCCTGGCGAAGTGCATAGGCCTTTGGCCAGGCCAGTACCAAGACCAGCACGCCAGCGCAGATCGCCACGGCGTAGGGGTTGGTCGTATGCAAGTGGCCGGCGATCGCACCGATCTGGGTGAAGAAATCGGCTGGCACTTTTTCGATCGAAAGTCCCAGCGCATCCTTGATCTGCGACAGCAGGATCAGCACCGCGATGCCGTTGGTGAAGCCGATCACGATCGCCACCGGGATGAAGCGGATCAAGCGACCGAGCCGAAGCATGCCCATGGCGAACAGCAGGAGGCCGGCCAGCATGGTTGCGATCAGCAGATTGGCGAGGCCATAGCGCTCGACGATGCTGAAAACGACGACGATGAACGCGCCCGCGGGGCCGGAAATCGAAACCTTGGTGCCGCCCAGCGCCGAAATGATGAAACCGGCGATGATTGCCGTGAAAAGACCCGCTTCGGGTTTTAGTCCGCTGGCAATGGCGAAGGCCAGTGCCAGCGGCAGCGCGACAAAGCCGACCGTGATGCCAGCGCCGATGTCGCGCAGCAGATGCTCGCGGTCGTAGGTGCGCAGGCATTCGGCCAAGCGCGGCCGAAATGGCGCCGGTGCCGGCAGCAACGCGCGCAGCCGTATCAGCTGCGCCGCGAGTCCGGGCTTCTCCGGTGCGGTGGGCGCAGCTTCTGGCGATTCCGGCACGGCAGAATCAGTTCGAATGCAGGCCCGGCTTCATCGGTGCGCCGGCTACTTCACGCGCATGCCCGGTACCGCGCCGGCGTGCGGTTCGAACAGAAAAATCCCGGGGTGCGCCTTCTCGTCGGCGTGGCTGGCCGCCAGCACCATGCCTTCGCTGACGCCGAATTTCATCTTGCGCGGCGCCAGGTTGGCGACCATCATCGTCAGCCTGCCGACCAGCGTTTCGGGCCGGTAGGCTGACTTGATGCCCGCGAATACCGTGCGGTTCCTTCCCTCGCCGGCGTCGAGCGTCAGTTTCAGCAGCTTGTCGCTGCCGTCGACTGCCTGCGCTTCGACGATCTTCGCCACGCGCAGGTCGAGCTTGGCGAAATCGTCGATGGTGACGGTCTCGCCGATCGGCTGCCCGCCGGGTGCCGGTGCGGCTTCGACCGTCGGCGGTTCGAACAGCGCGTCAACCTGCTTGCCCTCAACGCGCGTCATCAGGTGCTTGTAGGGCGCGATGCTGGCCAGCGGCGCGCGCAGGTCTGCCCAGGTAAACGTCCGGTCCATGCCGAATAGCTCGCGTGCGACCCGCTCGGCGGTGACCGGCAGCACTGGCGCCAGATAGATCGTCATCGCGCGGAAGCAGCGAATCACGTCGCTGCACACCGCGTGCAGCAGAGGACGTTGCGCGAGGTCTTTGGCCAGTTCCCACGGCTTGTGCTTGTCGAAGTGCTCGTTGGCGAAATCGGCGATGCGCATGATCTCGCGCAGCGCCTTGCCGAAGTCGCGTCCTGCGAAATATGCGCCGATGTCCTCGCTCGAGGCCAGCGCCACCGCTGTGCTTCCGGCCGGCGCTCCCGACGGATCGGCCGAAGGAGCCAGCCGGCCGTCGAACTGGCGCGCGAGGAAGCTCGCCGCGCGGCTGGCGATGTTGACGTACTTGCCGATCAGGTCGCTGTTGACGCGGGCGATGAAGTCATCCGGGTTGAAGTCGATGTCCTCGACGTGCGCGTTCAGTTTGGCGGCGACGTAGTAGCGGAACCACTCCGGGTTCATGCCCAGATGCAGGTAGCGCAGCGGATCGATGCCGGTGCCGCGGCTCTTGCTCATCTTCTCGCCGCTGACCGTGATGAAGCCGTGCACGAAGATGTTGTCCGGCACCTTGCGCCCGGAAAAATGCAGCATCGCCGGCCAGAACAGCGTGTGGAAGTACACGATGTCCTTGCCGATGAAGTGGACCTGCTCGACGTCGGGCGCGGCGACGAACGAATCGAAATCGCGCGGCTCGCCGGCAGCGCGCGCCTTGCCGCTGTCGAAGTAGCTTTTCAGTGACGCCAGGTACCCGATCGGCGCATCAAGCCAGACGTAGAAGAACTTGTCGGTGGTGTCGGGGATCGGGATGCCGAAGTACGGTGCATCGCGCGAGATGTCCCAGTCGGCCAGCCCCTTGCCGCCTTCGCCAAGCCACTCGCGTGTCTTGGCGAACACTTCGGGCTGCAGATGCGGTTCGCCGCGACGATTGCGGCCGGCCGTCCAGCCTTTGAGGAACTCGACGCAGCGCGAATCGGACAGCCGGAAGAAATAGTGCTCGGACGAGCGCAGCTCCGGGCGGGCCCCGGTCAGCACCGAATACGGATCCTTCAGTTCGGTCGGCGTGTAGGTCGTGCCGCAGACTTCGCAGTTGTCGCCGTACTGGTCCCTGGCACCGCACTTCGGGCAGGTGCCCTTGATGTAGCGGTCGGGCAGGAACATGCCCTTGAGCGGGTCGTAGAACTGCTCGATGGTGCGGATGTCGATCAGCTCGTTGGCGCGCAGCGCGCGGTAAATCGACTGCGAAAGCTCGACGTTCTCCGGCGAATCGGTCGTATGCCAGTGGTCGAAGCCGACGTGAAAGCCGTCGAGGTACTGCTGGCGCGAGGCCTGCATCTCGGCGATGAACTGCTCCGGCTTCTTGCCCGCCTTTTCGGCGGCGATCATGATCGGTGCGCCATGCGCGTCCTCGGCGCAGACGAAGTGCACCGCGTTGCCGAGCAGGCGCTGGTAGCGCACCCAGATGTCGGCCTGGATGTACTCCATGATGTGGCCGATGTGCGGCTTGCCGTTGGCGTAGGGCAGTGCCGTGGTGACGAAGAGCTTGCGCGACATGCGCGCATTCTATTCGGCGCTGCCTGCGGCAGGGTTTTTCGGCGGCGGCGCTCCGCTAGACTGCGCATTTTCCGAGCGGGAAGCCTCATGTCTCTGACCGTCGAACGCGTCACCGAAATCCTCAAGTCGATCGTCGATACCAATACCGGAAAGGACTTGGTGTCGTCGCGTTCGGCGCGCAACATCCGCGTCGACGGCGGCAACGTCAGCGTCGATGTCGAACTCGGCTATCCGGCCGCCAGCCAGGTCGAACCGATGCGCAAGCGGGTGATCGAGGTGCTGCAGGGCGCCGGTGCGGCCAACGTCAGCGCCAACGTGTCGATGAAAATCGTCGCCCACACGGTGCAGCGCGGGCTGAAGGTGCTGCCGAACGTCAAAAACATCATCGCCGTGTCCTCCGGCAAGGGCGGCGTGGGCAAGAGCACGGTGGCGGCGAACCTGGCGCTCGCCCTGGCCGCCGAAGGCGCGCGCGTCGGCATGCTCGACGCCGACATCTACGGCCCCAGCCAGCCGATGATGCTCGGCATCTCCGGCCAGCCGGAAACAGCGGACGGCAACAGCCTCGAACCGATGAACGGCCACGGCCTGCAGGTGATCTCGATCGGTTTCCTGGTCGACGCCGAGCAGCCGATGATCTGGCGCGGGCCGATGGTCACGCAGGCGCTGCAGCAGCTGCTGATGCAGACGGCGTGGAAGGATGTCGACTACCTGGTCGTCGACATGCCGCCGGGCACCGGCGACATCGCGCTGACGCTGGCGCAGCAGGTGCCGGTGACCGGCGCGGTGGTCGTCACCACGCCGCAGGACATTGCGCTGATCGACGCCCGCAAGGGCTTCAAGATGTTCGAGAAGGTCGGCGTGCCGATCCTCGGCCTGGTCGAGAACATGGCGGTGCACGTGTGCAGCAAGTGCGGCCATACCGAGCACATCTTCGGCAGCGGCGGTGCGGAGCGGATGGCAGCGCAATATGGCGTCGAGGTGATCGGCTCACTGCCGCTGGACATCCGCATCCGCGAGCAGGCGGATTCCGGCAAGCCGACGGTGGTGGCCGAGCCTGATAGCGACGTCGCCGAGGCCTACAAGGCGATCGCGCGCAAGGTGGCGATCAAGATTGCCGAGAAGGCGAAGGACATGTCGCTGAAGATGCCGACGATCAAGGTCAGCAACACCTGAGGTGGCCGGAGCGGTATGTCGGCCTGGATCGTCGGCACCATTCACGTGCGCGACGAGGCGCTGTGGACGCGTTATGTCGCCGGGGTCGGCGAAACGTTTCGCCAGTACGGCGGCGAAGTGCTGATGCGCGCCGCACGGGCGGTGCCGTTGGCCGGGCAGCCGCACGGCCAGCGCGTCGTCGTGGTGCGTTTCGCCGACATGGCCGCGCTGCGCCGTTGGCATGATTCGACCGAATACCAGGCGCTCGTCCCGGTGCGCGATGCGGCCGCGGACGTCGTGCTGACCGCCTACCAGGACTGAAGCGCGATCGCTGGCCTCGTGTCGCCGGTTCAGGCGGCCGGGGCAGCATGCAAGGTCTGATCTCCCGCTTTTTCGCTCGGCGTTCGATCGGCGCAGACCGCGCCGCCTGACGTTCCCGTGCCGCCCCGAGCCGCGAAGGCGACGATCAGGTGTCGATCTCCGCCACCAGCGGCAGGTGATCGGAAGCGCGGCGTGCGAGCGGGCTCGCGTGCGCGTAAACGCGGCGCAGCCGATCGCGCGGCTCGACCCAGAGCCGGTCGAGCGCGAAAAGCGGAAATCCCGACGGAAACGTGGCCGGCGCCGGCGTTCGCTTGAAGAACCGGTGCAACCAGCGCAGCGGCCGGCCCCAGAGGAACCATTCGTTCAGGTCGCCCATCAGCACGGTCAGCGCGCGATCGTCCGTCTCCAGCCGCGCCAGCAGCGTCCGGATCTGCTGCCGGCGTTCGGCGGGGCGCAGGCCGAGGTGCGTGGCCAGCACGCGCAGGGCGACGCCACGGCAGTCGAGCCTGACATCGAGCGCGCCGCGCGCCTCGCGCGCCGGCACGCTCAGGTCGACCCGCTGCACGTCGATGATGCTGCAGCGGGTGAGCAGCGCGTTGCCGTAGGCGCTGTCCGGCTTCTGCAGGGTTGGCCCGGCGACGGCGCGCTGGCCGATGGTGCTCGCCAGCATGTCCAGGAAGCCAGGCGACCCGTGCCGGGACTCGACCTCCTGCAGCGCCATCACGTCGGCATCGATTTCCTTCAGCACCCGCGCGATGCGCTCGGCGTCGAAGCGTCCGTCAGTGCCGATCGCCCGATGGATGTTGTAAGTGGCGAGCCGGATGCGCGTCACGTCCTCGGCGCGGTCTGCTCGCCCGTTTCGTCGGCTCCGCCGCGGCGGCGCAGCCAGCGCCGCAGCAGCAGCGTGATCGCGACGACGAGCACCAGTACGGCGGCGACGATCGCAATCGCGCCCGCGCTCGGATCGCGAATCGCCGCGGCGATCCGGTCGATGAACAGTACGGTGGCGGCGATGCCTGGCGCCATGCCCAGCAAAGTGCCAACCAGGAAATCGCGTGCGCCGATGTGCGACGCACCGGCAACGAGATTGACGACGGTAAAAGGCGCCACCGGAATCATGCGCACCGTGACCACCGTCAGCAGGCCCCGCCGGCCGAGACGCTTGCTGAGCCGGTTCAGCCGCCCGCCGGCAAGGCGCCGCACGACGTTGCGGCCGAGCAAGCGGCCGAGGCCGTAGGTCGTTGCCGCGCTGAGCAGCGAGCCGCCCAACGCGTAGGCCACGCCGAGCCAGGGCCCGAAGACCAGCACCGTCGCCGCCACCAGCACCGTGATCGGCATGACCAGCAGCCCGGCCAGGACGTACACGCCGAGCACGGCCAGCGGCGCCGCCGGCGCCTGCTGAACGTTCTGCGCGAAGCGGGATACCGTGTCGATCGCCAGCCAGTCGCCCAGCGGCGTCCAGCGCCACGCTGCGGCCAGCGCCACGAACGCGACCAGCACGGCGCCTACGAGCAGCAGCTGACCCCGCGCCGATGAGCGGTGGTCCTCCGGCACGAACTCGGACAGCAGGCGCTCGGGCGCTACCGGCCGTTCGGGGTCGATGATCGAACCATCGTCGATCCACTGCTCGAGCTCGGCAGTAACCTCCGGCTGCAGTCGCTTCAGCGTTCGTCCGTCTTTGCGCAGCGCCTCGATGGTCGCAAGCAGCGCGCCGTTTTCCCGCTCCGCCTGCGCCACTGCTTCGACGGAGGTTCCGAGATGCTCGGCCAGCAGCCGCCGCCGCAGCGTGGCGATCGCACCGCGGATGCGCTCGTCGCCGCCCGCGGCGATGGCGAGATTGCACTCCGTGTCCAGGCCCATCGAGCGGTTGCTGAGGTTGGCCGAGCCGATGGTGACGAAATCGTCATCGACGATCAGCAGCTTCGCGTGCACGTTCACATAGCCGTCGTCGAGTCCCGGCACGTGCGGATAGAACCCTTCGTAGCGGTCGTGACGGTCGGCGTTGCGCAGCTGTCGATGCAGGCGGGCGCGCAGCACGCCCATCGTCGTTTCCTCCAGCCAGCCGCTGTCCTTGCAGCGCGAGATCATCGCCACCTGCGGCCCGTCTTCCTCGCGCAGACGGCGGGCGATGGCGTCGGCGATCGCGCCGGCGCTGAAGTACTGGTTCTCGATGTACAGGCTGTGCCGGGCCGCGCCTATCGCATCGAGGTACAACTGCTTGATTTCCTGCACGGCAGCGCCGTCGCCGAAAGCCGGTTCGGTGCGCGCGATGCCGACGGCGACCTCGGTCAGGTCGGGCGTGAGTTCGGGTGGCCATGGATCGTCGCGCGCTGCCGTCGCGGCATGGACTTTGCGCCCGCCGGCCCGCCGCCAGCGTTCGCGCGCCAGTTCACCCAGCGCAGCCGCGGCCTCGCCATCGACCAGCATCTGCAGGTCGTGAAACGGCGGGCAGGCGCCGCCGTCGGGGTGCCGCCGACGGGTGTCGTCGGGGCGATGTTCGGGCGTATCCCAGCGGCCGTGCGTGAGGTCCAGGCCGCCGACGAAGGCAATCGCATCGTCGATCACGACGACTTTCTGATGGTGCGAGGCGCCGACCGGATGCGCATCGTCGAGACGAAAATGCAGCCGTCGATGCGTTCGCCAGCCGACCTTGTAGACGGGTAGCAACTCGCGGTCGGCCGCATAGAGCATGGCGAAATCCCAGTCGAGCACATTGATCTGCAGCGTGCGCGATCGCTTTGCCAGCGCATTGAGGAAGTCACCGAGCGCCTCCGGCAGTCCGTCGCTGCTGCCTTCGGGCACCAGCCGGATCCGGCTGTCGAAATCCCAGCCGAGGACGAAGATCGAGCGTCTGGCGCGCGCGGCGGCGGCACGGAAAGCGGAGAAATAGGCGGCGCCGTCGACGAGGAAGGCGACTCGGTTCGCGCGCGCCTCGCGCCAGCAATTGCGTCCCGGCCGCAGCAGCGTACTGTTCTCAAGGTCGCCGGTCACGGCGAACAATCCCGCAGCCAGAGAAGGGCCGGCGCATGAAGTCCGACCGTATGGCGAACAATCTGCCGCGCGCGCCGACGCAAACGGGTTCCGGTCACCGCCGCGATGCGAGTGGAGCCGGCTGGGCGCGCGATCACGGCAAGAT
>JBFGOX010000012.1:0-17115 GCA_041565015.1 Burkholderiaceae bacterium | reverse complement strand
GTGCGAGTCGTCGTCGTCGCCGATCGGCGTCTCCATGCTGATCGGTTCCTTGGCGATCTTCATGATCTTGCGGATCGTGTCCTCGGGCAACTCCATCTTCAGCGCGAGCGTGGCAGGATCCGGTTCCATGCCGGTTTCCTGCAGCATCTGGCGGCTGATCCGGTTCATCTTGTTGATCGTCTCGATCATGTGCACCGGAATGCGGATCGTGCGCGCCTGATCGGCGATCGAACGGGTGATCGCCTGCCGGATCCACCACGTCGCATAGGTGGAGAACTTGTAGCCGCGCCGGTATTCGAACTTGTCTACAGCTTTCATCAGGCCAATGTTGCCTTCCTGGATCAGGTCGAGGAACTGCAGGCCACGGGTGGTGTACTTCTTGGCGATCGAGATCACCTGCCGCAGGTTCGCCTCGGTCCTCTCGCGCTTGGCCTTGCGCGCCTTCGCCTCGCCGGTGGCCATCTGCTTGTAGACCTCGCGCAGGTCCTTCAGCGGCAGCACGATGCGTTTTTGCAGGTCGGAAAGCTTGCTCTGCAGTTCGTGCACTGCAGGCAGGTTGCGCAGCAGGACCTCAGAGTACGGATGGCCGCCGTCAGCCTCGCGCGTTGCCCAGCGGGTGTTCGTTTCATTGCCGGGGAAGTGCTTGAGGAACTGCGGCCGCGGCATGCCGCACTTGTTGACCATGATCTCGTAGATCTGCTTCTCGAGACTTCGCACTTCCTCGACTTGCCGGCGCAGCGAGTCGCACAGCCGCTCGACCATCTTGGCCGTGAAACGCAGGCCCATCAGTTCGTCGAGGATCTTCGTCTGCGCCTTGATGTAGCCAGGCGACTTGTAACCTTCCTTGCCGAACGCCACGCGCATCTTGTCGAACAGCTTGCGCACCAGTTCGAATTTCTCGAGCGCGCGCGCCTTCAGTTCCTCGAGCTGTCCGGCGGTCATCCCGCTGGCGCCCAGGTCGGTGGTCTCTTCGCCGTCGTCGTCCTCGTCTTCTGCGGCGGCCGCACTGCTCGAAGGGAAGCCCTCGGTATCGTCGACCAGACCATCGACCACCTCGTCGATCGGTATCGCGCCGGCGGCGATCCTGTCGGCATAATCAAGGATTTCGGCGATCGTCGTCGGACAGGCCGAAATCGCCATCACCATGTGCTTAAGTCCGTCCTCGATCCGCTTGGCGATCTCGATCTCGCCTTCGCGCGTCAGCAGCTCGACCGAACCCATTTCGCGCATGTACATCCGCACCGGGTCGGTCGTGCGACCGAACTCGGTGTCGACATTCGACAGCGCCGCTTCCGCCTCCTCTTCGGCGTCCTCTGACGAAGTTGCCGAAGGTGCGTTCTCCGTCATCAGCAGCGTCTCGGCGTCGGGAGCCTGGTCGAAGACCTGGATGCCCATGTCGGAGAACGTGCTGATGATCGCGTCGATCGCCTCCGCGTCGACCAGGTTGTCCGGCAGGTGGTCGTTGATTTCGGAGTAAGTGAGGAAGCCGCGTTCCTTGCCGAGCTTGATCAGCGCCTTGAGTTTGTTGCGACGGGCCTCGAAATCCTCCTGCGGCCCCGGCGGCATTCGCTTCAGCGCCTCCTGAAGCGCCTTTTCCTTGGCCCGGCGGTCCTTCGCCCGCTGCCGCGGCGACATCTTCTCGACAACCTGGACGGCTTCGTCGACTGTGTCGTCGCCCGCCTCCGGCACTGCGTCGACGGCGTCGCCCGGCAGTGCCCGATCTTCGCTCTGCGCCTTCGGCTTGCGACCCGGCTTGCCTTTGACCGGCACCGAAACCGTCGCTGCCGGCGCAACCGCCTTCGCCGCGACGGCCTTGCGCAGTTCGACGAGATCCTCCGTCACCTTGGCCTTTTGTGCCGCCAACTTGGCGTCAACCTTCTTCGTCGAAGCCGTCACGACGGCCTTCTTGGCCGCAGGGCCATGCTTTGCCGAGCGTTTGCCCGTCGCTACTTTGTTTGCCATCCGCTCACCTGTCCTGATGTACTTTGCCGTCGCTTTCGGCCCCTGCGGCAGCGAGAAACTCGCATACCGAAATCGAAGTGCCTTGCCATGTCTCCCGGGGACTATCGTCCGCAGCTTTCTCTTATGTGGGGCTCACGCCGACGAAGGTCAATCGATCAATCACGCCCGCCTGCCGCGGCCTCGAAACCCATGTCGCTCGGCGGTTCGCCGTCTTTTATCGGGCCGTTTGCCGCCGGAACTCGCAAGCCCTTGACGCGCAAAACAAAAAGCGCTCTCTAATCGGGTTGCAAGCGAACTTGAAATTGTATCAGGCTAAGCGCGCTTACCCAATCCGACCGTTGCATCATTGTTTCCTGCCGTTGCCCCCGCCATAAGCCGCGATCGACGCTCAGATAGCAGCCTGATCCGGTCCAGCAACTCGCCACTCGGCTGCGCCTGCGTCGCCAGTTCATGAAGTTCGTCATTCAGTCGGCGCAACTCGAGTTTGGCAAATGCAGCGCCCAGTTCGATCCTGGCCACGGAGATGTCGGACTCCGTCTGCAGTTCCCGCGCGGCAGTGTCCCGGTACTGCTCGGCAAAGTCGCTTTCGGCAAGCAGTTCCTGCAGCGCACCACTGGTCAGACCGCGGTGGGCCCCCGCAGTTCGGCAGACTTCGACGATCTGCCGGTCGATGGGCGCCTCGCTAGCGATGAACTCATCGGCAATTGCCGGCACGAACTCTGCCGCGAGGTCCGGGACCGCCAGTAATCGCTGCAGGATATGCTGCTTCAGATCGGCGATTTCGACGGCCTGGCGACGGTTTTCGCGCTGCGGAGCGTTTGGCAACCGACGCCAAGGCTTGAGGCCGAACAGCGCTTCCACCTCGGCCGGCGCGCTGCGTGCCACATCGGCCAGTTCCCGCAAGAGTTGCAGGCGCAGGGCGCCTGCCGGCATTACGGCGACCAGCGGCTTCGATTCGGCCAGCAGCGCGGCGCGGCCTTCCGCCGTGTTCAGGTCCCTGCCCTCCGACAGCGACTGAACGAACCAGCGCGACAGCGGCAGCGCACGGCTGATTTCCGTGACCATGGCCTGAGGGCCATGCGCCCTGACCAGGCTGTCGGGATCTTCGCCGTCCGGCAGCAGAACGAAATCGATCTGCTTCGTATCCGAAAGTACCGGCAGCGCCGCCTCGAGGGCCCGACGCGCCGCCTTCCGACCAGCGACATCCCCATCGAACGCGAAGATCACGTGGTCGGCCAGCCGCAGCAGTTCGGCGACGTGCTGTGCCGTGACCGCCGTGCCAAGCGCCGCCACGGTTTCCGCGATGCCGGCCTGCGCCAGTTGAATCACGTCCAGATAGCCTTCGCAGACGATCACTCGCCGTTTGCGTCGGATGGCCTCCTGCGCTTCGAAAAGGCCATACAACTCGCGCCCCTTGTGAAAGACAGGGGTCTCCGGCGAGTTCAGATACTTGGGCTCCGAGCCGTCGAGCGAACGCGCGCCGAATCCGATCACCGCGCCGCGCCGGTTCCGAATTGGGAACATGACGCGGCCCCGAAAGCGATCGTAGCGTTTGCCTTCATTTTCGATCACCAGACCGGCCTCGACGAGCCGGCGATCGTCATACGACTCGAAACCCGCGGCCAGCGCTTTCCACTCGTCCGGTGAAAAACCCAGCGCAAAACGGACGGCCGTCGCGCCGGTCAGCCCACGGCCTTTCAGATAGGCAATGGCCGCCTGACTGCTCTTTAGTCGTTGTCGATAGAAATCCGTCGCGCGTTGCAGCGTTTCGGTCAAGGCCTGGACACGGCCCGTCGCCTGCGCAGCAGCCGCATCGACGGGAACCTCCATCCCCGTTTGTTGGGCAAGTTCGCGCACCGCTTCGACAAAGCCCAGCCCCCGATGCTCGATCAGAAAGCCGATCGCGGTGCCGTGCGCCCCGCAGCCGAAACAGTGAAAGAACTGCTTGCTCGGGCTGACGGTGAACGACGCCGATTTTTCGCTGTGGAAAGGGCAAAGGCCGAGGAAGTTCTGCCCGCCCTTTTTCAGTTGCACGTAGCGGCCGACCACGTCGACGATGTCGACGCGGGCCAGCAGGTCCTGGATGAATCCCGGCGGGATCAAGAGGGTTGCCCCGGGCGTTGCGCAATCCGCCGATTGTGCGCGATGCCGCGCGGGCCCGTCAGCCAGCCAGCCGTCTTTTTACGGCCGCCGAGACTTGACCGAGGTCGGCCTTGCCGGCCAGCCGCGGCTTCAGCACGCTCATTACCTTTCCCATCGCCGACGGACCGCTGGCGCCGGCCTCGGCGATCGCCGTATCGATCGCGGCATTGATCTCGGCCTCGTCCATCTGTTGCGGCAGGTATTCCGACAGCACGTCGAGTTCCGCCGTCTCCTTGGCCACCAGATCGGCGCGACCGCCGGCCTCGAACTGGGCAATCGCATCCTTGCGCTGCTTGATCAGCTTTTCGACGATCGACAGTGCCTGCGCGTCATCGACCTCGACGCGCCCATCTATTTCGCGCTGCTTGATGGCGGCTAGCAGCATGCGGATTGCCGAAAGCCGGTCGGACTGGCGGGCACGCATTGCCGCCTTCATGTCTTCGGTGATCCGATCCTTCAGGTTCATCGTGACCTCGATTCGCTGCAACAGCCCATCAAAAGCGAAAACGCGCCCGAGGGGCGCGCTTTTTCCAGGCAAGGCGAGGCAGACTCGCCACCGCCCTAATAGAGTTTCTTCGGCAGCATCTGGCTGCGCAGCCGCTTGAAATGGCGCTTGATCGCTGCGGACTTCTTGCGCTTGCGTTCGGCTGTCGGCTTTTCGTAGAACTCGCGGGCCCGCAGTTCGGTGAGCAGTCCGCTTTTCTCAATGGTGCGCTTGAAACGGCGCAGGGCTACCTCAAAAGGCTCGTTTTCTTTGACGCGAACTGTTGGCATGCAATGTCCGAATAATCCCCGACCGGCCGACCGGGTAGCTTGGAAAGCTTGAAAATATACCATGAGCGTCGCCGACTACCCATGAAGCCGCCCGCGATCCCGGCCTTGGCCGAAGTCGGCCGGTGGCCTTTCCGACCCATCGCTAGACTCGCGGCATGCGGTCGCACGGGCTGGCCGCCCGTGACCAGCCTGTTGCCTCGTCTGGACCCGTTCGATTGATTGTTCTCGGCCTCGAAACCTCCTGCGATGAAACCGGCGTTGCGCTGCTCGACAGCGAGCGCGGCGTGCTGGCGCAGGCATTGCACTCGCAGGTCGACATGCATCGCGACTTCGGCGGCGTCGTGCCCGAACTTGCCTCGCGTGACCATGTCCGCCGTCTGCTGCCACTGCTCGAGCGGACACTTGCCGAGGCGAACGTCCGTCTCGAGCAGATCGATGCGATCGCGGTTACAGCCGGTCCAGGACTCGTCGGCGCGCTGCTGGTCGGCGCCAGCATCGGCCACGCACTCGGGTTTGCACTCGGGCGGCCGGTGCTGGACGTGCATCACCTGGAAGGCCACCTGCTTTCGCCGTTGCTCGCCAACCCGAAGCCTCAGTTTCCGTTCGTCGCCCTCCTCGTTTCCGGCGGCCATACCCAGCTGATGCAGGTCGACGGATTCGGCGCCTATCGCCTGCTTGGCGAAACACAGGATGATGCAGCCGGCGAAGCGTTCGACAAGACCGCCCAGCTCCTCGGCCTCGGCTATCCAGGGGGCCCGGCAGTTTCGAGGCTGGCCGAGTTTGGCGTCGCCGGCGCATGCTCCTTTCCGCGGCCGATGCTGCACAGTGGCGACCTGAATTTCAGCTTCAGCGGCCTGAAGACCGCTGTGCTGACCGCGACCCGACGCGCCGCCAACCTGTGCGAGCAGGTGCGTGCCGACATAGCGCTGGCGTTCGTCGAAGCGGTGGTCGATGTTCTCGTACGTAAATCGCTATCAGCGCTGTCCGTCACTGGCCTGCGTCGGCTGGTCGTCGCCGGCGGCGTCGGCGCCAACCGGCAGCTGCGCGAGTCCCTGGGACGCGAGGCGCAGCGCGCCGGCATCGAGCTGTACTTCCCGCCGCCGGAACTCTGCACCGATAACGGCGCGATGATCGCGATGGCCGGCCTCGCGCGATTACAGGCCGGAACCGCCGCCGTCGATTCCTCGCTCGCCTTCGGCGTACGCCCGCGCTGGCTTCTGGGCGGCGGATCGTGCTGACGATGGACGCCGCGCGTCAGGCCGGTGGCGCCTTCTCACCGATGCGACGCTCGCGACCGGCGAGCAGATTGATGATGTTCTGACGGTGGCGTGCGATGAGCAGCGCGCTCATGGCGGCAACAATCGCCGCTGAGTTCGCCTGCTGCGCAGTACCGTACAACGCGACGGGTGCCAGCACGGCGGCCGACAGCGAGGCCAGCGACGAATAGCGCAACAGCAGCGCGACCGCAAGCCAGGCCAGGCAGGCGACGGCACCGGCGAAAAAGTTGAAGGCGAGCAGTGCGCCAAGAAACGTCGCGACGCCTTTGCCGCCGCGAAACCCAAAGAACACCGGATAAAGATGGCCCACGAACGCTGCCAGCGCCGCCAGTGCGACGCCGATCTCGCCGACCCCTAAGGATGGTCCGAAGGCACGCACCAGCACCACGGCTGCCGCACCCTTTGCAGCATCGCCGAGCAGGGTGATCGCCGCCGCGACACGGCTGCCCGAGCGCAGCACGTTGGTGGCGCCCGGATTGCCCGAGCCATAGCTGCGCGGATCGGCCAGGCCGAACAGTCGGCTGACCACCACCGCAAAGGAGACCGAACCCAGCAGGTATGCGCCGGTGATCGCCAACAGCCACGCCAGCGCCTGCACCGTTTCTCCTCAGGCTTCCAGCGCGCAGCTGACCGGGACCGCGCCAAGCGGGCTCGCCAGCACGGCGGGGGCAATCTCGACCAGAAAACCGCGCCGGCCGCCATTGATGAATATCCGACCGCGTTCGAGCACGCTGCGCTCGACGAAGATCGGCATCGCCTTGCGCAGCCCGAACGGTGACGTGCCGCCGACCTGATAGCCAGTATGCCGCTGCGCGACTTCGGGCGCACAAGGCTCGATGCGCTTGCGTGCCGTCTGCCGCGCCAGGGTCTTGGTCGAGACTTTGCAGTCGCCGTGCATCAGAACGATCAGCGGCTTGCCGGTCTCGTCCTGCATCACCAGTGTCTTGACGACGTCGTGCTCGGGCACGCCGAGCGCCTGCGACGAGACGGCCGTGCCGCCGTGCTCGACATATTCATAGGCGTGCTCGACGAAGGCGACGCCGTGCCGGCGCAGCCATGTCGTCGCCGGCGTTTCTGAAACATGCATCGTTCTGCTCATCGCGCCGCAGTCTAGCCGCGCGGATGATGACGGGCATGCAGCGCTTGCAGACGTTCACGCGCCACGTGCGTATAGATCTGCGTGGTCGAAATGTCCGCATGGCCCAACAGCATCTGCACCACGCGCAGGTCGGCGCCGTGATTCAGCAGATGCGTCGCAAACGCATGCCGCAATCCGTGCGGCGACAAGGGGGCGCGGATCTCGGCCAGTAGCGCATAGCGCCGGATCAGCTTCCAGAACATCTGTCGCGTCATCGCCGTGCCGCGACGGGTCACGAACAACACCTCGGCGCTTCGTCCCTTGAGCAGCGCCGGCCGCGCCTGTCCCAAGTAGCGTTCGATCCAGGCGTGCGCTTCTTCGCCCATCGGTACGATCCGCTCCTTCTGTCCCTTGCCGGTGACCCGGACCACCCCATCAGCGAGCGAGACTTCGATCAGCTTCAGTCCGACCAGTTCCGACACACGCAAGCCGGTCGCGTAAAGCACTTCGAGCATCGCACGGTCGCGCAGGCCGAGGTCGGTATCGGCGGCAGGTGCGGCGAGCAAGGCTTCCACTTGCGTCTCGGTCAGCGCCTGCGGAAAGCGCGGCGGCGCCTTGGCCCCAGCCAGCCGCAGCGTCGGGTCGGCATTGATCATTCCCTCACGCATCGCCCAGCGGTAGAAACGTCGCAGCGTGGCCAGGCGGCGATTGGCCGTGCTAGGGCGAGACGCCGCGAACGACGCGGCGAAATACTGCTGCAGATCGACATCGCCCGCCGCAAGCAAGTCGCCCCCGGCAAGCTGCGCCGCCAGCCGCTGCAAATCACGCCGATATGCGGCAAGCGAGTTTGCAGCCAGCCCGTCTTCGAGCCACAAGGCGTCGATGAAGCGATCGATCAGCGTACTTGGCCCGAACGACGGCGACACCGATCCGACGCGCTTCATTCGGGTCGCGATGGCCATCAATCGTTTCAAGCAAAGCGGCGAGCGGCCGCCGAACGACAAAGCCCGGCCATCGCCGAGCTCGAATCGGTCAACATGCCTGGGTCGGTTCAGCCGCCGAGCATGCCTTTCTTCAGATCTGAATCGACGGGGTTGTCGCCGATCCACACACGCAGGACCGCCTCGAAGAAGTCCTCACCGGCGATCGCCGAGCCGCGCGGCTTGCCGTTGACAACGATGCGCGTACCGGCGTCCGGCGAGAACTCAAAATTGATCTGATCGCCCTTTTTGGCCTCGCCGACCGCCTTCAGGTTCGCGTTCAGCGCGTCTATCTGCGCCTTGAAGCCCGCCAGCTGCTGCTCGCTGAGGTTTGCCTTCAGGCCATCGTTCAGGGCCGAGGCGAACGTGTCGGCGCCGACGTCGCGCAACATGCCTATGGCGACGCGCTTCGGCCCTTTCTGCGCCAGCAGCGCCGGGGCCGCGTTCGATTTTTGCGCGACGTACAGACCCGCCGCATACACTTTGAAGAAGAAGCGTGTCCTGACGCCGGCACCATTTAACTGCAATGGCTGACCGCCGACCTGAATGGTCGGTTCGAACTTGACCCCCTCGACATCGACCGGCTGCGCATGGGCCCATCCGGTCAGTCCCGAAACGATCAACGCCGCCAGAATTCTTTTCATTGCCATCTCCTTGTCAGACTTGCGTGCCAACAATCTATACGCGCTCGGCGCTGGCCGGCCGGCCAAGACCCTTCGGCAGCGGGAACACCACATGCTCCTGCACACCCTCCAGCACGCGTACGCGTTCGGCGCCGAGTTCATGCAGTCGTTGAATCAGTGCCTGCACCAGCGATTCCGGTGCTGAGGCGCCTGCAGTGACGCCGACACGCTGCTTGCCCGTCAGCCAAATCGGGTCGAGGTGATCGGCGCTGTCGACGAGGTAAGCGGACACGCCGTAGCGCTGGGCAACTTCACGCAATCGGTTCGAATTCGAGCTCGTGCGACTGCCGATCACGATTACGACGTCGACCTGAGGCGCCATCAATTTCACGGCATCCTGGCGGTTCTGCGTCGCATAGCAGATATCGGCTTTCTTCGGCTCGGCGATCCGCGGGAAGCGCCGCTTCAGGGCCGCCACGATCTGCGCCGCATCATCGATCGACAGCGTCGTCTGCGTGACGAAGGCCAGATTGTCCGGATCGCGCACGTCGAGCCGGGCAACGTCTTCGACGGACTCGACAAGAACGATGCCGCTTTCGGCCTGGCCCATCGTTCCTTCGACCTCTGGGTGCCCAGCATGCCCGATCATCACGATTTCGCGGCCCTGCGCACGCATCCGCTCGACCTCGACGTGAACCTTGGTCACCAGCGGGCACGTGGCGTCGAACACGCGCAGGCCGCGCGACAGCGCTTCGCCGCGAACGGCCTTGGACACGCCGTGCGCGGAGAACACGACCGTGCTGCCCGCCGGGACCTGATCCAGCTCGTCGACGAAGACCGCGCCCTTGGCCCGCAGGTCGGCAACGACGTGCGTGTTGTGCACGATTTCGTGGCGAACGTAGATCGGCGCGCCGTGCACCTGCAAGGCGCGCTCGACGATTTCGATCGCCCGGTCGACGCCGGCGCAGAAGCCGCGCGGCTGGGCCAGCAGAACTTCCATCAAAGTACCCCGATCACGCGGACCGAAAAACGCAACGGCAATCCGGCCAGCGGATGATTGAAATCAATGACGACCCGTTGCGCGTCGCGTTGTTTCAGAACGCCGGCAACGCGACTGCCGTCGGCACCGTTGAATTCGACAACGTCGCCGGCGACATCGTCGATCTCGGAATCCGCATTCGCATCAAACGCGGCGCGAGAAATCGTCTGCACGAGACCCGGACTTCGCTCGCCGAAACCATCGGCGGGCCCGATTTCGAACGCTGCCTCGTCGCCTTCGACCAGTCCCAGCAATCGCGCTTCCAGACCGGCAACCAACTGCCCGCCGCCGAGCTGTACCGTGGCCGGACGGCCACCGAGCGTGCTGATTACCTCGCGTTCGCTGCCATCGATCAGCGCCGCCAGACGATAATGCAAGGTCACGTGCGAACCGGGCGCGATCCGAGTCATGGCCAACACCAAGCGCAATCGCGTCATTGTAGCCAACAGCCCTCGGATGACCGTTCGCGATTGGCCCGCGGCGGAGCGTCCGCGCGAGCGCCTGCTCAAGGGCGGGCCGCAGTCGCTTTCGGAAGCCGAACTGCTTGCGGTGTTTCTGCGCGTCGGCCTGCCAGGCCGCAACGTTCTCGATCTGGCACGCAGCGCACTCGAACGCTTTGGATCGCTCAACGGACTCCTGAGCGCGCCGCGCGCCGAGATCGAGGCGATGTCCGGTTTCGGGCCGGCCAAGTATGCGCAACTGCAGGCGGTAGTCGAACTGGCGCGCCGCGCCCTGCACGAAGACGTGCGCCGTGACCGATTGCTCGACTCGCCCGGCAAGGTGAGCGAATACCTGCGCCTGTCCATCGGTCGGCTGCCCCACGAGGTCTTCGCGGCGCTTTTTCTCGACGCGCAGAACCGGCTGATCGATGACGAGGTGCTGTTCCGGGGCACCTTGACTCAAACCAGCGTGTACCCGCGCGAGGTCGTCAAGCGGGCATTGGCGCGCAACGCGGCAGCGGTGGTCTTCGCCCACAACCACCCCTCCGGCGTTGCCGAACCCAGCCGCGCCGATGAAATGCTTACCCGCTCGCTGCGCGAGGCCCTCGCGCTGGTCGATGTGCGGGTGCTTGACCACATCATCGTGGCCGGCAACGCCAGCGTGTCGTTTGCCGAGCGCGGGCTGCTATGAGGCCGTTGGCGCCGGCGCCGGTTTGAGGTTGTCCGCCCCAGCTAGCCGCAGGTATACTTCCCGGCTTTCGTTCCGCCGTCAGTTGAGATTTTTCGCAGACGGGCAGCGGTCACGTCCAGGTACCGAATCGAGGAAGAAGCCATGGCACGCGTGTGTCAAGTCACGGGCAAGAAGCCGCTGGTCGGCAACAATGTTTCCCACGCCAATAACAAGACCAAACGCCGCTTTCTGCCTAACCTGCAGGTCCGCCGCTTCTGGGTCGAAAGCGAGAAGCGCTGGGTCAGGCTGCGGCTGACCAACGCTGGCTTGCGCACGATGGAAAAGCAGGGCGTCGATGCCGTCCTGGCCGACTTGCGTAGCCGCGGCGAACTCTGAGCGAACTGAGACAGGAGAACGACGATGGCCAAAGGCGCCCGCGAAAAGATCAAGCTCGAATCTTCGGCCGGTACCGGCCACTTCTACACGACCAGCAAGAACAAGCGAACGACGCCGGACAAGCTTCAGTTCATGAAGTTTGATCCGGTTGCGCGCAAGCACGTCGCGTACAAGGAAACCAAACTGAAGTAAGCCGCGCGCAGCGACGCAACAAAAAACCGGCCGTGGCCGGTTTTTTGTTGCCTGCGTCGCCGCGCGCCCCGTTCAAGCGGGGGTCGGCGCGTAACTGCGCATGCGAATCGCCGCCTCCTGCAGTGCCCGGATGCCGCTGGCTTCGGCGCGAGCAATCCAGTCCTGCAGATGCGAAAGCATCTGTTCGCGTGAGGCGCTGCCCCGCTCCCAGATCGCGGACAGTTCGGCGCGCATGTCCACCAGCGTCTTCATCACACGGCTGTGCGACAGTAGTTCACGCAGCGTTTGCTGCTGCGCCAGCGGAATCGAATGCACATCCGACTTCCGCAACCAGCGGCGCAGCGAAGCGAACCGCTGCCGCTCCGCCGCCGGCAGCGCGAGCCGGCGCAATTCCTCGTTGAACGCCTCCCGCAGCCCGCGCGCATACCGCGACAGCAGGTCATAGCGGTTGGCAATCACCGCCTGCAAGGTCTGCAGATCGACGCCTTGGCGCGGCTCCTCGGCCACCTGCGGCACGGGCGCAAGGCGCAGCACCTTGGCCAGGCCGAGGGCAGAAAGGACGCGGATGTAAGCCCAGCCGAGGTCGAACTCGAACCACTTGCTCGACAGCTTCGCCGACGTCGGGTACGTGTGATGATTGTTGTGCAGTTCCTCGCCACCGATCAGGATGCCCCAGGGGCTGATGTTCGCGGCCGCATCCGGGCTGTCGTAGTTGCGATAGCCCCAGAAGTGGCCAATGCCGTTGATCACCCCTGCGGCGAAGAACGGAATCCAGATCATCTGCACCGCCCACATGGCGAGTCCCGCCGCGCCGAACAGGACGAGGTCGCCGATCAGCATCAAGCCGCACCCTTGCCAGGTGAATCGCGAGTAGACGTTGCGTTCGACCCAGTCGTTCGGCGTGCCGTGTCCATAGCGCGACAGGGTTTCGCCGTTTTTCGCCTCGTCCTTGTACAACTCGGCGCCCTGCCAGAGCACCTTTCTCAATCCGCGCGTCTGCGGGCTGTGCGGGTCTTCCGGCGATTCGCACTTCGCGTGATGCTTGCGGTGAATCGCCACCCATTCCTTGGTCTGCATGCCGGTCGTGAGCCACAACCAGGCGCGAAAGAAGTGCGCAACCACGGGGTGCAGATCGAGCGCGCGATGCGCCTGCGATCGGTGCAGGAAGATCGTCACCGCCGCAATGGTGATGTGCGTCAGCAGCAGGGCCACCAAAATCAATTGCCACCACGAAAGGCTCAGCACACCGCCCTCGAGGAACTCGAACAAAACCATGCAACCCCCAGATGATTCCGGCAAGGAAATGCCGGAAGACAGAAAAAACAAAGACCTAGCATTGTAAGGGGCCCGACGGTCTGAGGGAAGGCCGAAATTTCTCGGCCGACCGCCCGCACCTGGCCGAACGGGGTGGCCGATCGCGCGCTTCAACGCTGCCGCTGCAGCGCGGCGGCAAAAAAACCGTCGGTGCCATGCAACGGCGGCAGCATCACGAAGAACGGCACGAATCGCTCGAGGGCCGGGATCTCGATCGCCTGCGCCCGCAATATCTCGGCAGCTGGCACCGGCGCGAACTGCGGGTGCTCGGCGACAAAACGCTCGACAACCGCCTGGTTCTCCTCGGCAAGCAGCGAGCAGGTTGCATAGACGAGGCGGCCACCCGGCTTGAGCAGGCGGGAAGCGGCGCGAAGCACGCTGTGCTGAACGGCGTTCACACGGGCCAGTTCAGTTTCGTCGAATCGCCATTTCAGGTCCGGGTTCCGCCGCAGCGTGCCGCTGCCGGAACAGGGGGCATCGACAAGCACGCGATCGATCTTGCCGGCCAGTCGCTTCACGCGCGGATCGTTCTCGCTGGAAATGGTTGCCGGATGCACGTTCGACAGCCCGCTGCGCTTGAGCCGCGGACCCAGACCGGCCAGCCGGCGGGCATGGATGTCGAACGCGTAAATGCGGCCTGTCGATCGCATCAGACTGCCCAGCGCCAGCGTTTTGCCCCCGGCGCCGGCACAAAAATCGACCAGCATCTCACCCCGTCTTGGCGCCACCAGACGGGCGATTAACTGGCTGCCCTCGTCCTGCACTTCGATCTTGCCGTCTTGGTACAGCGGCCAGCGCGTCAGCCCCGGCTTGTCGCCGAGGCGGATGCCCTCCGGCGAATAGGGGGTCGGATCGGCCCGCAGCGGCGCGTGCTGGCGCGTCGCCGAGCGCAATTCGCCGAGCACATCGTCGCGCTTCGCGCGCAGCGTATTGACGCGCAGATCCAGCGGCGCCGCTTCTGTCAGCGCCGCCAGCAGCGGCTGCACCTCATCGTAGTGGCTGCACAGGCGCCGGTACAACCACGGCGGCATGTCCGCCTGTACCGCCAACGGTGCGGTCGCCAGCCGCATCGCCAGCGCATGGCGCACGGCCCGCTCGTCGTTGCGCAGGGCGCGCGGATCCAGTGCTGCCGCGCCATGCTGGCGTCCCAGCGTGATCAGTGCCGCCAGCCGCGGCGCACGCTGCGGATCAGCCGGCTGCATGATCCAGCGCAGGGTCGCGTAACGACGCAAGGCGAAGAACACTGCCTCGGCAATGAGGCTGCGATCGCGGCTGCCGAGCCGCGCGTGCTGCTTGAAGTAGCGCGACATCACGGCATCCGCCGGACCGTCGAATCGCAGCACCTGCGACAACAGCTGCGCCAGGCCATCGACAACCAGAGACGTGATGCGCTGGCCGCTCATCCGAACAACGACAGGGCGCCGGGCGGCAGGTCGCGACTGACGACGCGGCCATCGACAAGTGCGATCCGGCCTTCGCACAGCCAGCGTACGCAGCGCGGCAGCAGCACGTGCTCCTTCTGCAGCACGCGTGCGGCGAGCGATTCCTCCGTATCGCCGGTCAGCACGGCCACCGCCGCCTGGGCGATGATCGAGCCGCCGTCGACGACGTTGGAAACAAAATGAACCGTCGCACCGTGCACGCGCACGCCGGCATCAAGCGCCTGCCGGTGCGTCGAAAGTCCGGGAAATACCGGCAACAGAGACGGGTGAATATTGACCAGCCGCCCCGCATAGCGATCGACGAACGCTCGGCCCAGCACGCGCATGAAGCCGGCCAGCACGACCACGTCGGGTGAATGCGAATCAATCGCGGCGGCCAGCGCCCCGTCGAAGGCCTCGCGCGAGGCGAACTGCGTGTGTGCGATCACCGTTGCAGGCACGCCATGCGCCCGCGCCACCTGCAGACCGGCAGCGTCGGCACGATTGCTGATCACCGCCACGACGCGCGCCGGCACCTCGCTTGCCCAGTTCTCGGCGTCGGCCGTGCGCAGGATCGAGTCCAGGTTGCTGCCGCGTCCGGAAATCAGGCAGACGATGCGTTTCATGCGGCGCGGATTCTACGCGGCGGCTTCTCGGGGCCGGTCGGCGGATCGAGGTTTCCGAGACCTGCTTCGTATAATCCCGCAGCCCCTCGGCTCCGCTATGCAATGAAAATCTTTCGCGGCATCGCACGCAGCAGCGATCGCGCTCCGGTTGCGCTGGCGATCGGCAACTTCGATGGCGTGCACCGCGGACACCAGGCGCTGCTCGCGCAGGTGGTCGCGGCCGCGCGCCGACAGTCGCTGGCGCCGGCGGTGATGACCTTCGAGCCGCATCCGCGCGAGCTGTTCACGCCCGACAGCGCCCCGGCGCGGGTAGCCAACCTGCGCGACAAGATCGATGCGCTCGCCGCCGCCGGTATTGAGCGTGTCTTCATCCAGCACTTCAATCGACGGTTTTCCAGACTCAGCCCCGAGCAGTTCATCGACGAGGTGCTGGTCGCGGGCGTGAACACGAAGTGGCTGCTGGTCGGCGACGACTTCCGCTTCGGCGCCAAACGCGCGGGCGACGTGGATCTGCTGCGGCAGCACGCGGCAAGGCACGGCTACGTGGTCGAACAGCTGGCCACCGTGCTTGAGCACGGCGTTCGCGTGTCGAGTTCGGAAGTGCGCGAAGCGCTGGCCGGCGGCGACCTGGCGCACGCCGCTGCCCTGCTCGGCCGGCCGTATGCGATTTCGGGTCGTGTCCTGCACGGTCGCAAGCTGGGCCGCGAAATCGGCTTTCCGACGCTGAACCTGCGCCTGGCCCACAAGCGGCCGGCGGCACACGGCATCTTCGCGGTCAAGGTGCACGGGCTGGGTGAAAAACCGCGGCCGGGCGTGGCCAGCATCGGGCTGCGGCCAACGGTCGACGACACCGGCCGCTGGCTGCTCGAGGTCCATCTGTTCGATTTCGCGCAGCAGGTCTACGGAAAGCTGGTCCGCGTCGAACTGGTGCACAAGCTGCGCGACGAAACGAAATACGAGTCGCTGCACGCGCTGAGCAGCGCGATTCGCAACGACGCCGCTACTGCCCGCGCGCTGCTCGCGCCGATCGACCCGCACCCGTAGCGGCAGGCGGCTGTCGTGCCTGCGCGAGTGCCGCGCGGCTTGCCTGTTGTCCGTAAACTTCGCCCTCCAGTTCCAACCGACCTTGAAGAGCCCGAGGGGGCCAAGGAGTTTTCGATGGCAGACGCCGACAAACCGTCCAAGGGCAAGCCGCCCGCCGACCCGGCGACCAAAAAGTACCCGCTGAACCTGCCCGACACGCCGTTTCCGATGCGCGGCGATCTGCCCAAGCGCGAGCCGGGCTGGGTCGCGGACTGGGACAAACGCAACGTGTACGCCGCGATTCGCGCCGCGCGCAGCGGCGCGCCGAAGTTCATCCTGCACGACGGCCCGCCGTATGCCAACAGCGAAATCCATCTCGGCACGGCCGTCAACAAAATCCTGAAGGACATCGTCGTCAAGACGCGCTCGATGGCCGGCTTCGACGCGGTGTACGTACCCGGCTGGGACTGCCACGGCATGCCGATCGAGATCCATATCGAGAAGAAGTTCGGCAAGAGCCTTCCGCGCGCCGAGGTGCAATCCAAGGCGCGCGCCCACGCCACCGAGCAGATCGCGATCCAGATGAAGGGCTTCAAGCGACTCGGTGTGCTCGGTGACTGGGGCAACCCGTACAAGACGATGACCTTCAAGGCCGAAGCCGACGAGATCCGCACGCTGGGCCGCATGATGGAGCGCGGCTTCGTCTACCGCGGGCTGAAGCCGGTGAACTGGTGCTTCGACTGCAACTCGGCGCTGGCCGAAGCCGAGGTCGAGTACATCGACAAGAAGACGCCGGCGATCGACGTGGCATTCCCGCTGGCGCGCGGAGAGGAAGCGCGGGTTGCAGAAGTTTTCGGTGTGGCCGCGCTCGGCAAGCCGACCTTCACCGCGATCTGGACTACCACGCCGTGGACGATCCCGGCCAACCAGGCGCTGAACTTCCATCCCGAGTTCACCTACGCCCTGGTCGATGCCGGCGACCGGCTGCTGATACTGGCCGAGTCGCTGGTTGAATCCTGCCTGCAGCGCTACGGGCTGAAAGGCCGCGTCGCGGCCACCGGCGCCGGCCAGAAGCTTGAACGGGCGCGCTTTCGCCATCCGCTGGCGACGCTCGACAAGGGCTACGAGCGCGACGCGCCCGTCTACCTCGGCACCTAC
>JBFGOX010000011.1:0-17505 GCA_041565015.1 Burkholderiaceae bacterium | reverse complement strand
GTGGCGAGCAAGAAGGGGCAACAACGGCGGGCAGGCGCGATGGCGCGATCCTGCCTGCCGGCGCCGTGAGCTTCTTGCGGCCTTTGCTGGCTGATCGTCTGCCGGCTTGCTCGGCGGATCGGCCGCCAGTTTGTCTCGGGCGTGATCGGCGCCTGATCGAACGACCCGATCGCCCTTAACGCGGCTCCGCGAGATTGAGCGCCTTGAGGGTCTCCTGATCAATCTCACCTGATCGATTCAGCCCTTGTTGCTGCTGGAACTCGCGCAAGGCAGCTTGCGTGCGCGGTCCCAGGATGCCGTCGATCGGTCCGACGTCGAGCCCCTTTCGCCGGAGCGTCTCCTGCGCGCTGCGAATGATGACGGAGTACAGGCACTGCCGCACTTCCGGTTCGCCTTTCAGCCAATCCTCGACACCCTGATAGCTGAAATCCGGTGCCGGCTTGGGATCTGCGGCGGAGGCCTGCAGCTGCCCAAGCAGCGGAGGCAACGAGTCGCGAAACGCGCGCGGCATGCTGCTGACCATCGCCGGATCGACGCGATCGGCCACTTCGCCTTTTTGCTGGCGCGACTTGCGCGAGTACGTCTGACCCGCGCCGACGGCAACGCGCGACAGTGAACGGCCGGATGGTTCCAGCGCCAGGCCTTCGCCTCGCTCGACGAAGACCTGCCCGCCATCGGCGCCGACTCGCACGACCGCAACACCCGATTCGAGCAGGAGGTCGAAATAGGGGGTGTTGATGCGGTGAGGCAGCTTCTTGTCACGTTTCGCGACCGTGAGCTTGGCCCACCCCGACAGCAGGAAATCGGGACCGATGATCGGCTCACCTGAATGCGCAAAGGGCAAATCGGCGAGAAACCGCGTTTCAGGGCCGAGCTGGACCATGCCCCCGCCTTCGATTTCCAACTGGACCAGCGCCTGCGGGCCGGTATGCACGATGTCGCATTGGCGCAGGCGCACCCCCGCCGCGGGCAGGTATCCGCGGCCGCCGGAGACGATCGCGTTCGCCCCTTCGGCCAGCGTCACCGTCGGCGTGAACTCGCGAGACGCCGCATGCAAGGAATAGAAAAGCGACGCGAACAAGCCGATCGCGACGCCTACTCGAGACAGAGTTTGCAAGCGAAATCTCCCGCCAGTCGTCCGAACCCGTCAACCGCAACCGAATCGCGCAAACCTCAAGGGCAATGTAGGCAAGGGCGAGGAAAACTGTCAGTCACTAACGCGCGCTATGGGAGTTTGCGGATGTCGCATGCCGGTCTGCCGGCACGACCTCGGGTCGAGCCCCACAGCGGCGACCGTGTCGATATGACTGGCTGAGCGGTCGACCTGCCAGGGGCGGCCCGGTCGGCGCGGGCTGCCAGGACAGCCGGCGCGTTTCCGCAGTTGCGGGTGCTGCCAGCCCGATTCCGCGTCCGTGTCGGGGGCGTGTGCCGGAGAGCGCCAAAAAGAAAACGCCCTGGCGGGCGTCTTTCGGTTGGATGGTGGAGGCGGCGGGAATCGAACCCGCGTCCACAAGTGTTCCTCAGGCAGTTCTACATGCGTAGCCGACCTATTTGAGTCTCGCCGTGCGTTTAGCCAGTCGGCAGGCCGACGCACGGCCAGTCACTGGTTCTCGAGAATCGGCGTCGTGACACCACCGGCCTCCAGCCTCTGTATATGTCGCTGCTGTCGGTTGCCCGACCTAGCCCAGGGGCCAGCTAGTGCAGCGTCTCACCGGGTTTTAGGCGGCGAGAGCGAAACGCTCGTCGTTGGCGTTTATGTGTGTTCCAGATGGATTTACGAGGTCACTGGTCCTCGGCATGCCCTGCACTGATTCGCTACCCGCGTCGAAACCAGGTCGCCCCCAGTACATGGTGATTGTAGAGCTTAGATGGGGCGCACGGCGATCAGTTCAAGCGCTGGCCAGCCAAGCCAGCAGCGCCGGCGGCGCATCGATCGAAAAGTCGGCACCCCAGCCGTCAGTCTGCGGTTCGTCGCCCAGGTAGCCGTAGGCGGCGATCACGGTGCGCATTTGCGCCGCACGTCCGGCCTGCACGTCGCGCAGGTCGTCGCCGACGTACACGCAGCGGGCCGCGACCCCGTCACAGACCTGAAGCGCGTGCAGCAGTGGCGCCGGATGCGGTTTCGTATGGGGCGTCGTGTCGCCACTGACCACGCAGACGGCGCGCCTGCGCAGGCCGAGTTGTTCGATCAGCGGATCGGTAAAACGCGTCGCCTTGTTGGTCACGACACCCCAGCGGCGACCGTCGGCTTCGAGGCGATCGAGCGTCTCGGCCATGCCGGCAAACAGCCGCGTGTGCACGCAGATCGCCTGCGCGTAGAAATCGAGGAACTCCTGTCGCGCGGCCTCGTAGTCGTCGTCTCCCGGCGCCAGCCCCAGCGCCCGGCCAACCAGTCCTCGCGCGCCGTGGCTGGCGAGAGGCCGCAATTGTTCGAGCGGCAGCGGCGCAAGCCCACGCGCTTCGCGCTGGCGATTGGCCGCAGCCGCCAGGTCGGGCGCGGTGTCGGCGAGCGTACCGTCGAGATCGAACAGCACCAGATCGATCGGCATCGTGATCACTCGGGACGCCGGCAGGCGACCAGGTAATTGACGTCCGTGTCGGCGCCGAGCGAGGAGCGCTTGGTCAGTGGGTTGTATGTCATGCCCAGGATCTCGAAGATCTCGAGTCCGGCGCCGCGCGCCATTTGGGCCAGTTCACTTGGCCGGATGAACTTTGCGTATTCGTGGGTCCCTCGCGGCAGCAGCCGCAGCACGTACTCGGCGCCAACGATTGCCAGCAGGAACGATTTCGGGTTGCGATTGATAGTCGAGAAGAATACCCAGCCGCCGGGCCGGGCCAGCGCGCAGCATGCGCGCACGCTGCTCGCGGGGTCCGGCACATGCTCGAGCATCTCCATGCAGGTGACCACATCGAAAGCAGCGGGCGATTCCGCGGCCAGCGCCTCGGCGCCGATCTCGCGGTAGTCGACGGTGGTGCCCGTCTCCATTGCGTGCAGCTGCGCGACGCGCAGCGGCTTGACGGCAAGGTCGATGCCGGTCACCTGCGCGCCCCGCTGCGCCATCGCCTCGGCCAGGATGCCGCCGCCGCAGCCGACATCGAGTACGCGTTTTCCACCAACAGAAGCCAAGCGGTCGATCCAGTCGAGCCGCAAGGGATTAATCTCGTGCAATGGCCGCATGTCGCCGTGCAGGTCCCACCAGCGGTGGGCAAGTGCGCTGAATTTCTGCAGTTCGGCGGCGTCGGCGTTGGCGTTCATCGGCGAGTGGACCGTGTTCATGAGCCAATGGTATCCGGCGCAGGTGACGATATTGGCCCCGTCGTCGCCTGCCGGCACTGTGTCGTCGCGGCGTCTGGATTAGCCGGATTGCGCGACCGACGCGGGCAGTTTGCATGATGCGGCATCGGCTGCGGCTTCCGCTAAATTTCAACCACTGTTCCGTTGCGCGCGCGAGGCACACATGATTCAAGTGAAGCCCATTGCCCTGGCCCTTGCGTTGGTTTCACCTCTGGCGGCGGCGCAGACGCCTTCGGCGATCGTCACGTCGTTACCGGCTGTCGACGCGAAGGCGGTTGACGCCGCGGCGTCGCTGCAGGTCGGCGCGTTCGATGCGTTGCAAGGG
Organism: Burkholderiaceae bacterium; assembly: GCA_041565015.1. Lineage (GTDB taxonomy): Bacteria > Pseudomonadota > Gammaproteobacteria > Burkholderiales > Burkholderiaceae_F > JADJWR01. Next base: position 13,885 of record JBFGOX010000011.1, on the reverse strand, counting down.
GAAGGCATCTACTACTTCTCCGGCACGCGCATGGTCAATCTGCGCATCAACGGTTCGCCACAGGGCGATCGCTTCCCGCTGGTGGAGAAGTCGACCGACTCATCGGTCGGCACCTTCAAGGGCAATCTCGACGTGCAGCATTTTGTGCGCGACGGCGAGCGGCGCCCGATCGGGCAACCAAACTTCGCGATCCCGGCGCCCGACGGCAGCGTCCAGCTCGTTTATCAGGCCGCGAGCCCGCTGCATCTGAAGGTGACGCTGAAAGCGTTCGATGTGTCCGGGCAGCCGATCCGCGACTATCTGCGAACGCCAGAGAATTTCGCCAACCCGGAGGCCGCGCGTCTCGGCGAGTCGACCTTTCCGCCCGGATCGGTGGCCTACCTGCCGACGGTTCGATTCCAGGACGACGTGCTGATGCTGCCGCGGCGGGAGTCGTTCACGGGGGCCAGCAATACACGACAGATGGTGGCGAACTTCGCCAAGGACAATCCGTTTTGCCTGTCATATGAGGACCGCAGCGGCGCGAAGCCCTACGCCATGATGTTCCGCGATGCGAACGCGGCGCGCGGGCGCGTGCACCTGTATGCCGCCAAGTCGGGGACGATGTTCTGCGCGCGCGCCAACGAAGAGGTCCTTGCCGAGGGCACATGGGAGGAGACGACGGTCGGCGGCACGAAGGCCGTGGTGCTGTCCTTCGGCGCCAATGTCGATCCGCTTGACACCGGCGTGACCGACGTGGAACGCGAAGCCGCCCGTATTGCCTTCATCGAGCCGCGCAAGGGCGCGCCGGGCGTACGGCCCGGCAAGCTTTACAGCGCCGGCGCGCGGATCACCGATCATCAATATCGCTTCAACGCCACCGCGGCCAACGCGGTGCGGACGAATCTCGGTCTGCCCTGAACGCCGCTGCGGCCGCGATCGCCGGAGCGCAAGCCAATAAACAAAGCCCCGCCGAAGCGGGGCTATTTCATTGCGGCAGCGTCGATCAGCGCGTGATCGTGCGCGTACCGATCACTTCGATTTCCACGCGGCGGTTCTTGGCGCGGCCGTCGGAGGTGCGGTTATCCGCAACCGGCTGCGACTCGCCCTTGCCTTCCGTGTAGATCCGGTTGGCCTCGATGCCCTTGCTCACCAGGTATTGCTTGACGGCGTCCGCACGGCGGGCCGACAGGCGCTGGTTGTAGGCGTCGGTGCCGATCGAGTCGGTATGACCGACGGCAACGATGACCTCGAGGTTCACGCCGGCCAGTTTCGACACCAGATCGTCGAGCTTGGCGCGGGCGTCAGGCTTGAGCACCGCCTTGTCGAAATCGAACAGCGCGTCGGCCGCAAACGTGACTTTCTCGCTGGTCGGCTTAGGCGGAGCCGGCGGCGGCGGCGGAGGCGGCTTCGGCGCAGCAGCCGGAGGCGGCGGCGGAGGCGGTGGCGGGGGTGGCGGCGGCGGCGGAGGCGGCTCGCAAACTTCTTTCGGCAAAGCGGCCTTGTCGCAAGCGCAGCCGGCGCCCTTCGGACCATCGGCGCCCGCCAGTTGCGGCGTCCACCACGGCGTGCGCCAGCAAAGGCCAAACGGATCGACAACGACGTTGCCGCGCGGATCGAGGACATACGCGGGTGCGCTCTTGCCGCCCGGGATGTCCTTCGATTGCGCGATCGCGACGCCCGAACTGACTGCCATCGCTGTCGCGAACAGGACGCCTAGTTTCGCGGTTTTCTTCATAGTTCTCCTCACTGAAAATGGCAGGGCGGTCCGGACCACCACACGCCTGAATCCTGGATCCAACGCGGCGGCCTGATACCTTGAGCCAAGCTCTTGACGGGCGCTAGATGATTAAGCGCCTAGTTTTTCAACAACTGCCGGCACTTATTTTGCCACGCCGCAGTTGGCGACACGACTGCGTGGTCTAGTGCAATCGGATCAATGCCAATCAGCTGTCGCGTCTGCACAACATGGCGTCCAGCGACCCACACATCCGTAACGTGTTCGCGTCCGGCCGCGTACAGGAAATGGGAGACCGGGTCAAACACGGGCACGACCTCGGGCGCTGACAGTTCGATGGCAATGAGGTCGGCGTCCTTGCCCGGTTCGATCGAACCGATTCGGCTTTCCAGTCCGAGCGCTCTGGCACCGTTGATCGTCGCGCAGGCCAACGCTGTGGCCGCCGGCAGCGCCGAAGCGTCCCGCGCGACCGTCTTGGCGAGCAACGCAGCCAGGCGGGCTTCGTCGAGCATGTCGAGCCGGTTGTTGCTGGCCGCGCCGTCGGTTCCGAGCGCGACGTTGACGCCGGCGCCAAGCATCGCCGGCACGCGCGCGATGCCACTGGCCAGCTTCAGGTTTGATACCGGGCAGTGCGCCACGCTGGCGCCGACGCGACCGAGCTGAGCGATCTCGGCCTCCAACAGGTGCACCGCGTGGACCGCGATCAGCCGCTCCGACAGCAGGCCCAGGCGATCGAGCCGTTCCAGCGGCCGCGCGCCGTGGTGGGTGATCGATTGCTCGATTTCGTCTTCGGTTTCGTGCACGTGCATGTGCACGGGCAGATCCAGTTCCTCCGCCAGCATGGCGATGCGCGACAGCGTCGCGTCGCTGACCGTATACGGCGCATGCGGCGCCAGCGTGAAGCTGATCAATGGCTCGTCGCGAAGCGCATCACGTGCCGCGAGGCCCTTGCGCAGGTAATCCTCAGCATCCGTCGCGTACGGCGTCGGAAACTCGATCGCGATGATGCCGACGACGGCACGCATGCCCACGCCCGTCAGCGCACGCGCAACGATGTCGGGGTAGAAGTACATGTCCGAGCAGGTCGTGATACCGGCGCGCAGCATCTCCGCTGCCGCCAGTCGCGCGCCGTCATGGACGAAGTTTTCGCCGATCAGCGCCTGCTCCAGCGGCCAGATCCGCTCGCTGAGCCAGCGCTGCAACGGCAGGTCGTCGCCCACGCCGCGCAGAAGCGCCATCGAGGCATGCGTGTGCGCGTTGACGAGCCCGGCCGTGACCGCGTGCTCAGGAAGCCGCACGACGTTGCGGGCGCTGAAGGAGCGCGCGGCATCGCCGGCCGGCAGCACGGCGCGGATCAGTCCGGCATCGACGGCAATGGCGAGGCCTTCGAGCACGACGCCGTGCGGCCGCACAGGCACGATCCAGCGCGGCTCGATCAGCGTATCGATCTGCAGGGCTTGGTCCACGGGCTGCAGAAGGTCGGTTGCAAACGGCGCAATAGTGCCATGCGAAGCGCGAATGAAGGCGCCGCGCTGATAAACTCTAAAGCTTGCCCGCAGCTTGGCGACACGCAGGATTGCTGCCGTTTGCGGGCTCTTGCCGCGACCAGGCGGGGGCGGCGACACCACGCGGAACATGGACCAGTTTGCCAAGGAAACGCTGCCGATCTCGCTCGAAGAGGAGATGCGGCGCTCCTATCTCGATTACGCGATGAGCGTGATCGTCGGCCGGGCGCTGCCCGACGTGCGCGACGGCCTGAAACCCGTGCATCGGCGAGTCCTGTATGCGATGCACGAACTGGCCAATCACTACAACCGGCCATACAAGAAGTCGGCGCGCATCGTCGGCGACGTGATCGGCAAGTACCACCCGCACGGCGACCAGGCCGTCTACGACACGTTGGTCAGGATGGCGCAGGACTTCTCGCTGCGTTACCTGCTGATCGACGGCCAGGGCAATTTCGGTTCCGTCGATGGCGACAACCCGGCGGCGATGCGCTACACGGAAGTGCGGCTGGCCAAGCTGGCGCACGAACTGCTCGCCGATATTGAGAAGGAGACGGTCGACTTCGGCCCGAACTACGACGGCTCGGAGAAAGAACCGCTGATCCTGCCGGCGCGGCTGCCGAACCTGCTGGTCAACGGTTCGTCGGGTATTGCGGTCGGCATGGCGACCAACATTCCGCCGCACAACCTCAACGAGATTGTCGACGGCTGCCTGCTGCTGCTGCGCGATTCGCAAGTGGGCGTCGAAGAACTGATCGAACTGGTGCCGGCGCCGGACTTCCCGACCGCGGCCATCATCTACGGTCTGGACGGCGTGCGCGAGGGTTACCGCACCGGCCGCGGTCGCGTCGTCATGCGCGCCAAGACGCATTTCGAGGACATCGACAAAGGCGCGCGGCAGGCGATCATCGTCGACGAGCTGCCGTACCAGGTCAACAAGCGGCTGCTGCTCGAACGCATCGCCGAGATGGTGGGCGAGAAGAAGCTCGAGGGCATCTCGGACATCCGCGACGAGTCGGACAAATCCGGCATGCGGGTCGTCATCGAGCTGAAGCGCGGCGAGGTCGCCGAAGTCGTGCTGAACAACCTTTACAAACAGACCCAGCTGCAAGACACGTTCGGCATGAACATGGTCGCGCTGGTCGACGGCCAGCCGAGGCTGCTGAACCTGAAGCAGATGATGGAGGCGTTCCTCGCGCACCGGCGCGAGGTCGTCACGCGGCGGACGATCTTCGAATTGCGCGAGGCGCGCGACCGCGGCCACGTGCTCGAGGGCCTGGCGGTGGCGCTGGCCAACATCGACGAGTTCATCGCCATCATCAAGGCGGCGCCGACGCCGCCGGTGGCGCGTACCGAACTGATGTCACGCGCCTGGGACTCGTCGCTGGTGCGCGAGATGCTGGCGCGGGCCGGGGAGCACAAAGAGGCTTACCGGCCGCTGGGCCTGGCGCCGCAGTACGGGTTGAAGGACGACGGGCTGTACCGGCTGTCCGAGACGCAGGCCGAGCAGATCCTGCAGATGCGGTTGCAGCGGCTGACGGGACTGGAGCAGGACAAGATCCGCAACGAGTACCGCGAGGTCATGGACCGGATCGCCGACCTGCTCGACATCCTGGCACGGCCGGAGCGCATCACGACGATCATCGGCGACGAGCTCACGGCGCTGAAGAAGGAGTTCGGCGATGCGCGTCGCTCGGAGATCGTGCGCAGCGCCGAAGACCTGCAGACCGCCGACCTGATCGCGCCGCAGGACATGGTGGTGACGCTTTCGCATACGGGCTACATCAAGAGCCAGCCGCTGGCCGACTATCGGGCCCAGAAGCGCGGCGGCCGTGGCCGGCAGGCGGCGGCGACCAAGGAAGACGACTGGATCGACCAGCTGTTCATCGCCAACACGCACGACACCATCCTGTGCTTCTCCGACCGCGGCCGGCTGTACTGGCTGAAGGTCTGGGAGGTGCCGCAGGGATCGCGCGTGTCGCGTGGCAAGCCGATCGTCAACATGTTCCCGCTCGGCGACAAGGAGAAGATCACCGTCATTCTGCCGATCGGCGAGTTCGACGAGCACCACTACGTGTTCATGGTCACGGCGCAGGGGACGGTGAAGAAGACGGCGCTGAACGAATTTTCGAATCCGCGCAAGGCCGGCATCATCGCCGTCGATCTCGACGCCGGCGACTACCTGATCGGCGCGGCCATTACCGACGGGCGGCACGACGTGATGCTGTTCTCCGATGCCGGCAAGGCGGTGCGCTTCGACGAGAACGACGTGCGGCCGATGGGTCGCACCGCGCGTGGCGTGCGGGGCATGCAGTTGGAGCCCGGCCAGAGCGTGATCGCGCTGCTGGTGGCCGAGGACGAACAGCAAAGCGTGCTGACGGCGACCGAAAACGGCTTCGGCAAGCGAACGCCGATTGGCGAGTACACGCGGCATGGCCGCGGCACCAAGGGCATGATCGCGATCGCCACCTCAGAGCGCAACGGCAAGGTGGTCGCCGCGACGCTGGTTCGGCCCGACGACGAGATCATGCTGATCACCACCGGCGGCGTGCTGATCCGCACGCGCGTGGCCGAGATCCGCGAAATGGGGCGGGCTACGCAGGGGGTGACGTTGATCGCGCTTGACGAAGGCACGACGCTGACCGGCCTGCAGCGCATCACCGAAGCGGAAGTCGACGGTAACGGCGACAGCGGCCAGGCGCCAAGTGCCGATGGCATGGTGAGCTGACTTGTGGTTACCGCTTCGGCGCGCGTCGTGATGCGGGAAGCCTTGATCGGGGCAAATCGATGGACGATCCGCTGAAGGCGCTGCGCTCGACGATCGACGACGTCGACCGGCGGCTGGTCCAGTTGCTCAACGAGCGGGCAAGGCTGGCGCAGCAAATTGGAGAACTGAAGCAGGCCGAGGGGGCCCCGGTTTATCGACCGGAGCGCGAGGCCGAAGTGCTGCGCCGGGTCGCTGCCGGCAATGCCGGGCCGCTCTCCGACGTGGGGCTGCTGGCCGTATTTCGCGAGGTGATCTCGGCGTGTCGGTCGCTGGAGCACGAGATTCGCGTTGCTTTTCTCGGTCCGGTCGGCACGTTCTCGGAGATCGCACTGCTCAAGCAGTTCGGCTCGTCGGTCGAGGCCGTGCCTTGCCTTTCGATCGATGAAGTCTTCCGCGCGCTCGAAGCCGGCGGCGTGGACTTCGCCGTCGCGCCGGTGGAGAACTCGACCGAAGGTTCAGTCACGCGCACGCTCGATTTGCTGCTGGCCACGCCGCTGGTCATCGTTGCCGAGGTTTCGCTGCCGATAAACCACCACCTGATGACGCGCAGCGGCCAGATGCAGGGCGTCACGCGCATCTGCGCGCACGCACAGGCGCTCGCACAATGCGTTAACTGGCTGAACCAGCATTACCCAGCCATCGAGCGGCAGGCGGTGGCGAGCAATGCCGAAGCCGCGCGCCTGGCGTCGTCCGACCCGACCGTGGCGGCGATCGCCAGCGAAGCCGCGGCCGGTCGCTATCAGCTGGCGCCGGTGGCCCGTCACATCCAGGATGATCCGGCCAACCGGACACGGTTCGTCGTGCTGGGCCGCAATCCGACGCAGCCGAGCGGCCGCGACAAGACTTCACTGATCCTGGCGGTGCCGAACCGCGCCGGCGCCGTCCATCACATGCTGGCGCCGCTGGCGCAGCACGGCGTATCGATGACGCGCTTCGAATCCCGCCCGGCGAAGACCGGCGCCTGGGAATATTACTTCTACGTCGATATCGAGGGCCACGAACGCGACCCGAAGGTTGCGCTGGCGCTCGAACAGCTGCGCGGGGAGTGCGCCTTTTACAAGAGCCTCGGGTCGTATCCGGTGGCCACCTGAGCTAAGGAGAAACTGGCATGGCCGCAGTCGTGAACGCCGGCGCGCATCAGGCCGTCGACGCTCTGCCTTATGTGCGTTCGATCGCGCCGTACCAGGCCGGCAAGCCGATCGAGGAACTGGCGCGCGAATATGGGCTGAAGGCCGAGGCCATCGTCAAGCTTGCGTCGAACGAGAACCCCCTCGGCCTGCCCGATTCGGCCCGCGCGGCGATCGACGCTGCGCTGGATGAACTCGGCCGGTATCCGGATTCAAACGGCTTCGACCTGAAAGCGGCGCTGTCGCGGCGGCTGAAAGTGCCGCAGGAATGGATCACGCTCGGCAACGGCAGCAACGACATCCTCGAGGCCGCCGCTGCCGTGATGCTGGCGCCGGGGCGCAGCTGCGTGTATTCGCAGTACTCGTTCGCCGTCTATCCGCTTGCCACGATGGCGCGGGGCGCACGCGCCGTCGTGGTGCCTGCACGCGATTTTGGCCATGATCTTGACGCCATGCTGGCGGCGATCGACGCCGACACGCGTCTGGTCTTCATCGCCAACCCGAACAACCCGACCGGCACCTTCGTCGGTGCCGCAAAGATGGCCGAATTCATCGAGGCGGCGCCGCGCAGTGTCGTGGTGGTGCTCGACGAGGCCTACAACGAGTACCTGGCGCCCGCCGACCGGCATCCGAGCGTCGAATGGGTGCGCAGGTTCCCGAACCTGCTCGTGTCGCGCTCGTTTTCGAAGGCGTACGGGCTGGCAGGCCTGCGCGTGGGCTACGGCATCGCGCAGCCCGAGCTGACCGACCTGTTGAACCGTGTTCGGCAGCCGTTCAACTGCAACTCGCTCGCGCAGGCCGCCGCGGTGGCGGCGCTCGCCGACGAGGCCTTCGTCGCGCGCGGCGTGCAGATCAACCGTGCCGGCATGACGCAGCTGTCGGCGGCATTCGATGCACTCGGACTGCGTTACCTGCCCAGCTTTGGCAACTTCATCCTGGTGCATGTCGGCGACGGTGCCCGCGTCTACGAGGGGCTTCTGCGGCGTGGCGTGATCGTCCGGCCGGTCGCCAGCTACGGCCTGCCGCAGTGGCTGCGGGTGACGATCGGCCTGGCGGAGGAAAACGAGAAGTTCATCACGGCGCTGCGCGAGGCGCTGCCAGAAACCGCTGCATGAGGGTTGCGCTGATCGGGGTTGGCATGATCGGCGGCTCGCTTGTAGCCGCGTGGCGGCGCTCGGGCGCGCTGACTTCCGTCATCGGCTGCGACGTCGATCCGCGGGCGCTGGCGCAGGCGCTCGAATGCGGCCTGATCGACGCCAGCGCCGCTTCGCCGGCGCTGGCGGTCGCCGATGCCGAACTGGTGCTGGTCGCAACGCCGGTAGGCGCCATGCGCGAAGTGTTCGCGCAGATCGCCCCGGCCTTGCCGAACGATGCGATTGTGACTGACGTCGGCAGCACCAAGAGCGACGTGATTGCGCATGCGCGCGCCGCGCTCGGCACCGCGTTTGCCCGCTTCGTTGCTGCGCATCCGATCGCCGGCAAGGAACTGCCGGGCGTCGAGCACGCCGACCCGCAGCTGTTTGCCGGCAAACGGGTCATCGTCACGCCGGTCGGCGAAACGCGCGCCGGGGCGATGGCGCGGGTCGAGGCGCTGTTTGCCGGCACCGGCGCCGTCGTCGAGCGGATGGACGCGGCCGAACACGACCGCATCTTCGCCGCCGTCAGTCACCTGCCGCATCTGCTGTCGTTCGCGCTGGTCGCCGCGATCGCGGCAGAGCCCGACGGCGAGCGCAAGCTTGGCTACGGCGGTGCGGGATTTCGTGATTTCACGCGCATCGCGGCGTCGTCACCCGTCATGTGGCGCGATATCTGCCTCGCCAATCGGACGGCGCTCGGCGAACAGCTGCGTCTGTACCGCTCGCTGCTCGACAGCCTGCAGCGGGCGGTTGACGCCGGCGATGCGGCCACCCTGCAGCAAACGTTCGAGCGGGCGGCCCGGCTGCGGCGGCAACTGGCGAACGCCGTTGATGCGCCATAGCGAATCCCCGGGCGCCCAGTGGCCGGCGCAGCTGACGGTCGCGCCGATCGCCCACGCGCAGGGCGTCGTGCGCCTGCCCGGCTCGAAGAGCGTGTCGAACCGGGTGCTGCTGCTGGCGGCTCTGGCCGAAGGGACGAGCACGCTGTCGCGCCTGCTCGATGCCGATGACACTCAGGTGATGATCGAGGCGCTGCGGGCGCTCGGGGTGGCGATCGAACGCGTCGGCGACACGGTGCGCGTCACCGGCTGCAGCGGCCGCTTTCCGTCGCGCAGCGCCGACCTGTTTCTCGGCAATGCGGGAACGGCGACGCGGTCGCTGACGGCGGCGCTGGCCTTTGCCGACGGCCGCTATCGAATCGACGGCGTGGCCCGCATGCGCGAGCGGCCGATCGGCGATCTGGTCGATGCCTTGAACGCGCTGGGCGCACGCATCGTGTACGAAGCGAACCCGGGCTTTCCGCCGCTAAGGATCGAACCGGCCGCTCAACTTTCTGGCGATTCAGTCGCCATTCGCGCCAACGTATCGAGTCAGTTCCTCACCGGCGTGCTGATGGCCGCGCCGCTGGTGGCGCCCGAGCGGGGGCTGCGAATCACCGTCGACGGCGAGATGATCTCGCAGCCGTACGTGTCGATGACGGTGGCGCTGATGCGGCGCTTCGGCATCGTGGTCGAGCGCGCCGGGAACGTGTTCACGGTTCCGCGCGGCCGCTACGTCTCACCGGGTGCAGTTGCGGTCGAGGGCGATGCGTCGAGCGCCTCCTATTTTCTCGCTCTCGGGCTGATCGCCGGCGGCCCGGTGCGGGTCGAGGGGGTCGGTCGCGACAGCGTGCAGGGCGACGTGGCGTTCGCCGATCTGCTTGCCGCGATGGGTGGCCGGATTCAGCGCGGCGCCGACTGGCTTGAGTGCAGCCGCGCCGACGGCGTGCAGGCGGTCGAGTGGGATTGCGCGGCAATCCCGGACGCCGCGATGACCGCCGCGGTCGTAGCCATGTTCGCAGGCGGCCGCACCGTGTTGCGCGGAATCGGGTCGTGGCGCGTCAAGGAAACCGACCGCATCGCCGCGATGGCGACCGAACTGAGCAAGCTCGGCGCTCGCGTCGACGCGGGGGACGATTGGCTCGCTGTCACCGGACCAACCGCGGTACGCACCGCGACGATCGATACTTACGACGATCATCGCATCGCCATGTGCTTTGCGCTGGCCGCTGCCGGCGGCGTGCCGGTGACGGTTCGCGATCCGCGCTGCGTCAGCAAGACGTTTCCGCGCTTCTTTGCAGAACTGGCCTCGCTCGTGCGGCCGGCGAAGCCGGCATGAACCTAGCCCATGCGCGCTCGTGCAACAGGTAGGCGACGGTGTTGGCCAACGGTTCTATCAGCGCGAGTGCGCTGGCAATCGCGGCGCTGCCGGTCAGCAGGTATGCGATCGTGAAGGCGACGCCGAAATGAACGACTGCGAAGGTGCCCGTTTTCGCAAGGCTGTGTGACAGCGGTATGCGCATCGGAGAACTCCTTTCGATAATCGACCGTGAGGCGACGATGTTAGCGACGCTCGCTACGGCGTCCATTGAATTGTGTTGATCGACCCGATAGGAAAAGGATCGTCGTGAAGCCGGTTCCGGTTATCGCCGTCGACGGGCCAACGGCATCGGGCAAGGGCACCGTCGCGCAGCGCGTGGCAGCGGCGCTGGGTTGGCATTACCTCGACAGCGGTGCGCTGTACCGACTGGCCGCGCTGCGCGCGATCGAAACCGGAGTCGCCGCCGACGATATGCAGGCGCTGGTGTCGCTCGCAGGCCGACTAAGGCCGCACTTTGCCGGTGAGCGGATCGAGCTGGACGGTAGGGATGTCACCCACGAAATCCGCCGCGAGGATGTGGGTGTGATGGCGTCGCAGATTGCCGTGCATCAGCCGTTGCGTGCGGCGCTGCTCGATCTGCAGAAAGGCTTTCGCCGAGCGCCGGGTCTCGTGGCCGATGGCCGCGACATGGGCACGGTCGTCTTTCCGGACGCGAAGCTGAAGGTGTTTCTGACGGCCAGCGCCGACGCGCGCGCCGAACGACGCCATAAGCAGTTGAAGGACAAAGGATTTTCAAGTAACATCGCATTGCTTTTGCAGGAGCTTCAGGCGCGTGACGAACGCGACAGCAAGCGATCCGCGGCGCCCTTGATTCCTGCTGAAGACGCCTACCTGCTCGACAGTTCGCGACTGACGATTGAAGAGGTCGTGGCGCAGATTTTGCGCTGGTATGGTGAACGCTGAGTCGCGGAGTCGATCCGCACCAGCAGGGTGCGCAGCCTGGCTCGATGTTCTGGCTGCGTGGTGTTCAACACCGCCGGGGCGCAACGCCCTAGCGTGATTGAAGGTCATTATGTCTTCCATTGCAACTCAAACTGGCTCCGGTAAGGAGAGCTTCGCTGCACTGTTCGAGGAAAGCCTGTCGCGCAAGGAAATGCGCGCGGGCGAAGTGATCACCGCTGAGGTGGTCCGAGTCGATTACAACTTCGTGGTCGTCAATGCGGGCCTGAAGAGCGAGGCCTACATCCCGCTCGAGGAGTTCAAGAACGACCTGGGTGAACTCGACGTCAAACCGGGCGACTTCGTCTCGGTGGCGATCGAATCGCTGGAAAACGGTTATGGCGACACGATCCTTTCGCGCGACAAGGCGAAACGGCTGGCGGCATGGCTGAACCTGGAAAAAGCGCTGGAAAACGGTGAAATGGTCACCGGCACGATCTCCGGCAAGGTCAAGGGCGGGCTGACCGTGATGACCAACGGCATCCGCGCCTTCCTCCCCGGCTCGCTGGTCGACACCCGGCCGGTGAAAGATACGACGCCGTACGAAGGCAAGACGCTCGAGTTCAAGGTCATCAAGCTCGACCGCAAGCGCAACAACGTGGTGTTGTCACGCCGTGCCGTCATCGAGGCCAGCATGGGCGAAGAACGCGCCAAGCTGCTCGAGACGCTCAAAGAGGGCGCGATCATCAAGGGCGTGGTCAAGAACATCACCGATTACGGCGCATTCGTCGACCTGGGCGGCATCGATGGCCTGCTGCACATCACCGATCTGGCCTGGCGCCGCGTTCGCCACCCGAGCGAGGTCGTGCAGGTCGGCCAGGAGCTGACCGCCAAGGTGCTGAAATTCGACCAGGAGAAGAACCGCGTCTCGCTCGGCCTGAAGCAACTGGGCGAGGATCCGTGGGTCGGTCTCGGCCGCCGCTATCCGCAGGGCACACGGCTGTTCGGCAAGGTCACGAACATCACGGACTACGGCGCCTTCGTCGAGATCGAGGCGGGCATCGAGGGTCTCGTTCACGTCTCCGAGATGGACTGGACCAACAAGAACGTCGATCCGAAGAAAGTGGTCGCGCTCGGCGACGAGGTCGAGGTCATGGTGCTGGAGATAGACGAAGACCGGCGTCGCATCTCGCTCGGCATGAAGCAGTGCAAGGCCAATCCTTGGGACGATTTCGCCATCGCGCACAAGAAAGGCGATCGTGTGAAGGGCCAGATCAAGTCGATCACCGACTTCGGCGTGTTCATCGGCCTGCCCGGCAACATCGACGGTCTGGTGCATCTGTCGGACCTATCGTGGAACGAGACCGGCGAGGAAGCCGTGCGCAAGTTCAAGAAGGGCGACGAGGTCGAGGCGGTGGTTCTGGCCATCGATGTGGAGCGCGAGCGTATCTCGCTCGGCATCAAGCAGCTCGCCGGCGATCCATTCACCAACTTCGCAGCCACGCACGAGAAGGGTTCGCTGGTGACCGGCAAGGTGAAGAGCGTCGACGCGAAAGGGGCGGTGCTCGATCTGGGCGGCGATGTCGAGGGCTATTTGCGCGCTTCGGAGATCGCGTCGGATCGGGTCGAGGACGCGCGCAACCATCTGAAGGAAGGCGATTCCGTCACCGCGCTGATCATCAACGTCGATCGCAAGAACCGGGGCCTGAACCTGTCGATCAAGGCCAAGGACAGCGCCGAGGCGAGCGAGGCGATGGAGCGCATGAAGGCCGAGGCCACGACCGGCACCACCAACCTCGGGGCGCTGCTGAAAGCCAAGCTCGACACGCAAAATCGCTGACCGTCGCGCCGCTGCGCCATGAAGATGCTGACCCGCTCCGAGCTGATCGCGCGGCTGTCCGAGCGCAATCCGCGCCTGTCGCCGCGTGATGCCGACGAGGCGGTCAAGGCCGTTCTCGAAACCATGACCCGTGCGCTGGCCGACGGCGGCCGGGTCGAGATTCGCGGCTTCGGCAGCTTTGCGCTGAATTACCGGCCGCCGCGCATCGGACGCAATCCCAAGTCGGGCGAGCGCGTGCATGTGCCCGCGAAGTTCGTGCCGCACTTCAAGGCCGGCAAGGAACTGCGCAGCCGTGTCGATCAGGGTACGGCGGCGGAGGAGGGCGCGCCGGCGGCGCCGCAGACGGTCACGCCGGACGACTAGGCTGCTGCAGGCGAAGTCGTCTGTCGATCGAAGCCCCGCGCGAGCGGGGCTTTTTTTTGCCCGCGGCGAGGTGACTGAGCGCGCCGGCATGCACGCTTAGAATGGCCGCGCGATGGGAGCTCACACGCGATGAATGCGCTTGCCTGGCTGCTGCGCCTGTTGTTCTTCTTGGCAATCCTCTGGTTCGCGCTGAAGAACACGATGCCGGTCACCGTACGGCTGACCGAGAGCCTGCACTGGGACGGCGTGCCGCTGGTACTGGTGATGCTCGGCTGCCTGCTGCTCGGCATGCTGCTTGGCGCGATCGCGCTGGCACCCAGGCTGTCCCGTCTGCATCGGCGCGCCGCGACGG
>JBFGOX010000010.1:0-17804 GCA_041565015.1 Burkholderiaceae bacterium | reverse complement strand
GCCGAGGCCGCCGGCGCCGGGGCGGTCAGATCAGGTGTTCTTCTGTTCTGACCGTTGAACGCTAAGCGACCAGCGGCGGCGTTGTCTCGTCGGCGACCCAGCGCAGGTACGGCCCAAAGCCCAGCGCAACGGGCACAGCGACGATCTCCGGCACGGTATAAGGGTGCAGTTGCCGGATCGCCTCCTCGACCGCCGCGTAGCGTTCGCGGGTGCACTTGATTAATAGCGGCACTTCGGTGGCCGCTTCGACTGCGCCCTGCCAGCGATAAGTGGAGTTCACCGGCGGCAACTCGTTGACACATGCAGCGAGCCGATTGTCGACCAACGCACGCGCGATACGTGTTGCCGTCCCGTCGTCGGGACAATTGGTCAGCACGAGCAGCACTTCGACACCCATCACCACACCTCGCTCTGGTTCGCGTTGCCTAGCCTCCAGAACGCCGCCAAGCCCCGTCTGGCACGCGGTCTCGTAGCGGCGCTGGCTCGACCGGCATCGAGGCTTTCTCTCACCGATTGGCGCTGAGCATCATGTAAGTCCGGCCGGCGGCCCCGGCGGGGGTCCTGTGACGACGCGAATCCGGCGTCAAATACGCCACGGCCTCGCCGCGCCGGTCGGCGCGGTGCCAGGCGATGCGCCAACAGCCCGGGCGTTAACGGCGGGTCCAGGGCCGGTTGGCCCGACGCGCCGTGACCTAGCCCTGTCTGGCCGGTCTATGGCGCAGCCCGCGTCTACTCGCTTTGCGCTGCCGCCTCGCCCTCGACCGATGCTTTCTCCGGCCGATCGACCAGTTCCATCAGCGCCATCGGCGCATTGTCACCAACGCGGAAGCCAAACCTGAGGATCCGCGTATAGCCGCCGCTGCGGGCCTTGTAGCGCGGGCCAAGTTCGTCGAACAGCTTGACCACCATCTCGCGATCACGCAGTCGATTGAATGCCAGGCGCCGATTGGCCACCGTCGGCTCCTTGGCCAGCGTGATCAGGGGCTCGACCACGCGCCGCAGTTCCTTCGCCTTGGGCAGCGTGGTCTTGATGCGCTCGTGGCGCAGCAGCGAATTTGACATGTTGCGCAGCATCGCGAGGCGATGGCTGCTGGTGCGGTTCAGCTTCCGCAAGCCGTGTCCGTGGCGCATATCGTTCTTCCTTCAAGTCTTCGATAGTGCCGACTCTTCGATCCCTGCGTCGGGCGGGTCGGTTGATGGTTAGGCGGCCGGTCGCTGCCAGTGGTTCCAAGTGCAGCCCATCGCGGGACAAATCTGTCTTCGGCCTGCCTGTCGGCGCTGACCAGCCGATGGCAATTCCGCCTTCGACGCAATCGGCCCCGTCGGCGTCGCCCCTATTTCTCCAATCCCGCCGGCGGCCAATTTTCCAGCTTCATGCCGAGCGTCAGGCCCCGCGCAGCGAGGACCTCCTTGATTTCGTTCAGCGACTTGCGGCCGAGGTTTGGCGTCTTCAGCAACTCGTTTTCCGTGCGCTGGATCAGGTCGCCGATGTAGAAGATGTTCTCCGCCTTCAGGCAGTTGGCGGACCGTACGGTCAGTTCCAGATCGTCAACCGGCCGCAGCAGGATCGGATCGACCTGCGTGGTCGGCCGGGCGCCGCCGGCGACGGGCTCGGCAACACCCTCCAGTGCAGCGAAGACCGCCAACTGATCGACGAGCAGCCGTGCCGCCTGCCGTACCGCCTCCTCCGGCGTGATGGCACCGTTCGTCTCGATGGTCATCACCAGCTTGTCCAGGTCCGTGCGCTGCTCGACGCGGGCGCTGTCCACCGTGTACGAAACTCGCTTGATCGGCGAGAACGAAGCGTCCATGACGATGCGACCGATCGTCTTCGAATGATCGTCGCGGAAGGCGCGCAGGTTGCCCGGAACGTAGCCGCGCCCCATCTCGACCTTGATCTGCATTTCCAGCCGGCCGCCGCCGGTCAGATGCGCGATGACGTGATCCGGGTTGATGATCTCGACGTCGTGCGGCAACTCGATGTCGGCAGCCGTCACCAGACCCTCGCCTTCCTTGCGCAGCGTCAGCGTGACTTCCTCGCGGTTGTGCAGCTTGAAGACGACGCCCTTGAGGTTCAGCAGGACGTCGACGACATCCTCACGCACGCCGGGAACCGTCGAGTACTCGTGCACGACGCCGGCGATCTGCGCCTCGGTCGGTGCATAGCCGATCATCGACGACAGCAGGATGCGGCGCAGCGCATTGCCGAGGGTATGGCCGTAGCCGCGCTCGAACGGTTCCATCGTGACGATGGCGGCATTGGCGCCGCTGGCTTCGACTTCAATCGCCCGCGGCTTGAGCATTGCAGTGGCTGACATGAACGATCCTCTTTCAATACCCTCGGCTCGTTACACCGATAAGGCTGATGGATGGTTGTATTGCACTGACCAGGGACCGGCTGCCTGGGTGACGAACCACAGGCTTTCGGCGTTATCGCGAATACAGTTCGACGACCAGCGACTCGTTGACATCCTGGGCGACTTCGTCGCGCTCCGGCAGGGCCTTGAACTTGCCTTCCATTTTCTTCGGGTCGACATCGACCCAGGACGGCATGCCCGACTGCTCGGCCAGCGACAACGCTTCGGTGATCCGCGCCTGCGTCTTCGACTTATCACGCACGCTGATGACGTCACCGGGCTTGACCTGCAGCGATGGAATGTTCACCGGCTTGCCGTTGACCTGGATTGCGCAGTGCGACACCAATTGGCGTGCCTCGGCACGGGTCGAGCCGAAGCCCATCCGGTAGACGACGTTGTCGAGCCGAGACTCGAGCAGGCTGATCAGGTGCGCGCCCGTGTTGCCCTTGAGCCGGGCCGCTTCCTGAAAGTAGCGGCGGAACTGGCGCTCGAGCACACCGTACATGCGCTTGACCTTCTGCTTTTCGCGCAGTTGCACACCGTAGTCGGACATGCGCGCACCGGAGATGCGGCCATGCTGGCCGGGCTTGGAGTCGGCCTTGCACTTGGTGTCGAGCGCACGCCGCGCGCTCTTCAGGAAGAGATCGGTGCCTTCGCGACGCGAAAGCTTGAGTTTTGCTCCGGTGTGACGAGCCATCTTCTGTTCCTATCCTGCAGGTCTCTGCATTAAGTCCACGCTGCTGCGCAGCCGGGCCACGCGGCCCGGTAGCGAGTTCAGTGCGCGGACACGAGGTTGTCGGTACCCATGCGTTGCTGCCTCCTCTCAAACACGGCGGCGCTTCGGCGGCCGGCAGCCGTTGTGCGGCACCGGCGTGACGTCCTGGATCGACGTGATGCGAAAGCCCACGGCGTTCAGCGCACGCACGCTCGATTCGCGTCCGGGGCCCGGCCCCTTGATCCGCACTTCGAGGTTCTTGACGCCGCACTCGACGGCGGCGCGACCCGCCTGCTCGGCAGCCACCTGCGCCGCGAACGGCGTCGATTTGCGCGAGCCCTTGAAGCCCTGGCCCCCGGAACTGGCCCACGACAGCGCATTGCCCTGACGGTCGGTGATCGTGATGATCGTGTTGTTGAACGACGCGTGCACGTGGGCGATGCCCTCGGCGACGTTCTTCTTGACCTTCTTGCGCACACGCTGCGCGGCGGCCTGCTGAGTGGGGTTCTTTGCCATCGAATGATCCTCGTCGAGTTCGTGCGCGCTATGCGGCTTTCTTCAGCGCCACGCCGGCCTTGCGCGGGCCCTTGCGCGTGCGCGCATTCGTACGCGTGCGCTGGCCGCGCACCGGCAGCCCGCGGCGGTGACGCATGCCGCGATAGCAGCCGAGATCGATCAGTCGCTTGATCGAAAGCTGGATCTCGCGGCGCAGGTCGCCCTCGACCGCCACCCGGCCGATCGCGTCGCGGATGCGCTCGAGTTCGCCATCGGTCAACTCCTTGACCTTCTTGCTGTGCGGCACGTTGGCCGCATCGAGAATCGCGCGCGCACGCGCCCGGCCGATGCCGTAGATCGCAGTCAGGCCGATTTCGGCATGCTGCTGCGGCGGAATGTTGATGCCTGCGATACGAGCCATCTGGTTACCTCAATTCACGCGAAAGACTTGGCGCTCATCCCTGGCGCTGCTTGTGCCGCGGATCGGTGCAGATCACGCGCACGACGCGATTGCGGCGGATGATCTTGCACTTGCGACACATCTTCTTGACCGAAGCATTCACCTTCATCCGTTTCTCCTGCCGCGCTATTTGGCGCGGAAAACAATCCTGGCCCTCGACAGGTCGTATGGGGTCATCTCGACCGTCACCTTGTCGCCGGGCAGGATGCGGATGTAGTGCATCCGCATCTTTCCGGAAATGTGACCAAGTACGACGTGACCGTTCTCCAGTTGAACGCGAAAGGTCGCGTTGGGCAGCTTCTCGAGCACCTCGCCCTGCATCTGGATGACATCGTCCTTGGCCATCGCTATCGACTGATCTCCCACCGCTTCAACGCGGCACCCCCGGGCCGAATCCCTTGAAATTCGCCTTCTTCAGCAGGCTTTCGTACTGATGCGTCATCAGGTAGGCCTGCACCTGCGACATGAAGTCCATCGTCACCACCACCACGATCAGCAGCGAGGTACCGCCGAAGTAGAACGGCACCGAGAAACGCAGATTCAAGAACTCCGGCACCAGGCACACCAGCGTGATGTACAGCGCGCCCGCCAGCGTGAGCCGCATCAGGATCTTGTCGATGTAGCGCGCGGTCTGGTCGCCCGGCCGGATGCCCGGCACGAAGGCGCCGCTTTTCTTCAGGTTGTCGGCCGTTTCCTTGCTGTTGAACACCAGCGCCGTGTAGAAAAAGCAGAAGAAGATGATCAGGCCCGAGTACAGCAGGATGTACAGCGGCTGGCCCGGCGACAGCGCACCGGCCAGGTCGCGGATCCAGCGGGTCGCATCGCCGGTGGTGAACCAGCCGGCCAGCGTGGCCGGAAACAGGATCAGCGACGAGGCGAAGATCGGCGGGATCACGCCGGACATGTTGATCTTCAGCGGCAGGTGCGAACTCTGCCCGCCGTAGACCTTGTTGCCGACCTGACGCTTGGCATAGTTGACGAGGATCTTGCGCTGGCCGCGCTCGACGAACACGACGAAGCCCGTCACCAGCACGATCAGTGCAATGATGAAGATCGCCGCCAGCGGGCCGATCGCACCGGTGCGCACCAGCTCGAACAGCCCGCCGATCGCGCTCGGCAAGCCGGCGACGATACCGGCGAAGATCAGAATCGAGATGCCGTTGCCCAGCCCCCGCTCGGTGATCTGCTCGCCGAGCCACATCAGGAACATCGTACCGGTGACCAGCGACACCATGCAGATGAAGATGAACATCATGCCGGGACTGAGCACCAGCCCCTGCTGCGACTGCAGCGCGACCGAGATGCCGTAGGACTGCACCAGCGCCAGCCCGAGCGTGGCATAGCGCGTGTACTGCGTGATCTTGCGGCGACCCGATTCACCTTCCTTGCGCAGTGCCTCCAGCGACGGCAGCACGTAGGTCAGCATCTGGAAGATGATCGACGCCGAGATGTACGGCATGATCCCCAGCGCGAACACCGAAAAGCGCGACAGCGCGCCGCCGGAGAACATGTTGAACAGGCCGAGGATGCCGCCCTGCTGGGCATTGAACAGCTGGCGAAGCTGGTCGGGGTCGATGCCCGGAACCGGAATGTGGGTGCCGATCCGGTAGACGACGAGCGCAAGCAGCAGGAAGCCAAGGCGACGCTTCAGGTCGCCGTACTTGCCTGTCTTGCCCAGAGTTGCCGGAATGCTTGCCACGCGATTGCCTCAGAGCCCTACTTCGCGGCCGGCTTGTCGGCTTTCTTCGGCGCGCCCTCGCCAGCCGGCTTGGCTGCTTTCTTCGCCGCGGGCGCGGGTGCTTTTTTCTCGGCGGGTTTCTGCTCGACCGCCTGCCGGATCGCTTCCTCCCGGGCCTTGCGCCGATTGGCCAGCCGTTGCGCCTTCCTGCCGGCAGGCTTGGCGGCCGCGCTCGCCTCGATCTGGCCGCCGGCGGCCTCGATCGCCGCCTTGGCGCCCTTGGTCACGCCGAGGCCGCGCACCAGGACGCGGCGCGCGATTTCCCCCGACTTGATCACGCGGGCATCGATCGCCAGCGCGGAGACCACGCCGGCCTGTTTCAGGACCATCAGGTCGATCTCGTCGGCACCCAGCTTATGCAGTTCGGTCAGGCGAACGACCTCGACGAAGCGGCGCGACAGCGATGTGAAGCCGCGCTTGGGCAGGCGACGATGCAGCGGCATCTGGCCACCCTCGAAGCCGCCCGTGTGAAAACCGCCGGCACGCGCCTTCTGCCCCGTGGGGCCACGGCCCGAGGTCTTGCCCCAGCCGCTGCCGATGCCGCGGCCGACGCGATGGCGGCCACTTTTCGAGCCGGGCGCCGGTTTCAGATCATTCAGTCGCATCGTTGTCTTCCCTCGCGTCGGTCAGCCGACCCGCACCAGATGGGCCACCTTGGTGATCATGCCGCGCACGGCCGGCGTGTCCTCCAGCTCGCGCGTCTGATGCATCTTCTTCAGCCCGAGACCGCGCACGGTGGCCTGGTGGTCGGCCCTGGCGCTGATCGGGCTCTTGACCAGCGTGATCTTCAGCTTCGTTTTCGTCATTGCCTGCACCCTTAGCCGATCAGTTCCTCGACCGACTTGCCGCGCTTGGCGGCGACTTCGGCCGGCGTGCGCAGCCGCTCCAATGCGTTCAGCGTGGCCCGCACCAGGTTGTACGGATTGGTCGAACCGTGCGACTTGGCCACCACGTTGCGCACGCCCATGACATCGAACACCGCGCGCATCGGACCGCCCGCCTTCACGCCCGCACCTTCGGCCGCCGGCGCCAGCATCACTTTGGACGCACCATGCTTGCCTTCGACCGGGTGGTGCAGCGTGCCGTTCTTCAGCGGCACACGCTGCATGCCGCGACGCGCCTTTTCCATCGCCTTCTGCACCGCGACCGGCACTTCGCGTGCCTTGCCCTTGCCCATGCCGATGCGGCCGTCGCCGTCGCCGACCACCGTCAGCGCGGCGAAACCCAGGATCCGTCCGCCCTTGACGACCTTGGTGACGCGGTTGACCGCGATCATCTTCTCCTTCAGGCCGTCGTCGCGCTCCTGGCTGGGGACGCCCTTCGGTTGCACCTTTGCCATGTCTGCCCCTTAGAACTTCAAGCCGCCTTCACGGGCGGCATCGGCGAGCGCCTTGACGCGGCCGTGATAGCGATACCCGGCGCGATCGAACGCCACTGAGTCGATGCCGGCCGCCTTGGCCTTCTGCGCCAGCCGCGCGCCAACCAGCTTGGCGGCTGCGGCGTTGCCGCCTTTGCCCTTGGCACCCGCGAGCTGCCCGCGCACCTCGGGCTCTACCGTCGAGGCGGTCACCAGCACCTTGCCACCATCAGCGGAGATCACGCTGGCGTAGATGTTCAGGTTGCTCCGGTAAACGGTCAGCCGGCTCTCGCGCGCCACACTGATGCGAACGCGCGTGGTTCTGGCGCGCCGCAGGCGGGAAATCTTCTTGTCGCTCATCGGTAACTCCGCGCCTTACTTCTTCTTGGTCTCTTTGAGGACCACAGTTTCATTTGCATAGCGCACGCCCTTGCCTTTGTAAGGCTCGGGCGGCTTGTAGCCGCGCACTTCGGCGGCAACCTGGCCGACCTTCTGCTTGTCGGCGCCCTTGATCAGGATTTCGGTCTGCGACGGCGTCTCGGCCTTAACGCCAGCCGGCATCTGGTAGACGATCGGGTGCGAGAAGCCCAGTGAGAGGTTGAGCTTGTCGCCCTGCGCCTGTGCACGGTAGCCGACGCCAACCAGCGTCAGCTTGCGCTCGAAACCCTTGCTCACGCCCACTACCATGCCGGCCACCAGTGCCCGCATCGTGCCGCTCATCGCCCTGGCTTCGGGCGTTTCGTTGGCCGCGGCAAACGTGATTCGCCCGTCGCCGACGGCAACCCTGACCAGCGGCGAGGCCGGTCGTGACAGCGTCCCCAAAGGCCCTTTGACGGTGATCGCGGCGCCGCTGACCTGGGCCTCGACCCCCTTGGCGAGCGTGACCGGAACCTTTGCAACTCGTGACATCGACGTTCTCCCGCTAAGCGATCAGGCGACGTAGCACAGCACTTCACCGCCAACGCCCTGCGTGCGCGCCCGCCGATCCGTCATCACGCCGCGCGAGGTCGACACGATTGCCACGCCCAGCCCGTTCATTACCTGCGGGATCGCGGTGCGCCCCTTGTAGATGCGCAGCCCCGGACGCGAGACCCGCTCGAGCCGCTCGATCACCGGGCGGCCCGCGTAGTACTTCAGGCCGATGGAAAGCTGCGGCTTGCCCTCGTTCGGCTCGACCTTGAAGCCGTCGATGTAGCCCTCGTCGGCCAGCACCTGGGCGATGGCCACCTTCAGCTTTGACGACGGCATCACTACTTCGGTCTTCTCGACGCGCTGCGCATTGCGAATGCGCGTCAGCATGTCGGCGATCGGATCACTCATGCTCATCGATGCAATCTCCTCGCTTACCAGCTGGCCTTGACCACGCCAGGAATGTCACCGCGCAGCGCGGCCTCGCGAATCTTGTTGCGCGCCAGGCCGAACTTGCGGAACGTGCCGCGCGGCCGGCCGGTCAGTGAACAGCGGTTGCGCAGCCGCGTCGGATTGGCGTTGCGCGGCAGCGCCTGCAGCTGGCGCTGCGCCTCGAGGCGCTGTTCCATCGACAGCGTCTGGTCGGCGATCTGCGCCTTCAGCGCCTTGCGCTTGGCGTCGTATTTCTTGACCAGCGCCATGCGCTTGGCCTCACGGTTCTGGAGCGAAAGCTTTGCCAATTGATACCCCCGCCTCTAGTTGCGGAACGGGAACCGGAATGCGGCGAGCAGCGCTTTGGCTTCCTCGTCCGACTTCGCGGTCGTCGTGATGCTGATGTTCATTCCCCGCAGCTTGTCGATCTTGTCGTAGTCAATCTCCGGGAAAATGATCTGTTCCTTCAAGCCGATGTTGTAATTGCCCCTGCCGTCGAAAGCGCGGCTCGAAACACCGCGGAAATCGCGCACGCGCGGCAGCGCGATCGTGACCAGGCGGTCGAGGAATTCGTACATCCGCGCGCCCCGCAACGTGACCATGCAGCCGATCGGCATGCCCTGGCGGATCTTGAAGTTGGCGATCGCTTTGCGCGCCTTGGTGATCACCGGCTTCTGGCCGGCGATTTTGGTCATGTCGGAGACCGCCGCTTCGATGTTCTTCTTGTCGACGACCGCCTCGCCGACACCCATGTTCAGCGTGATCTTGACGATCCGCGGCACCTGCATGGACGACGTGTAGCCGAACTGCTTGGTCAGCTGTGGCACCACGGTCTCGCGATACTGATTCAGGAAACGGGCCATCGCGCTCTCCTCAGCTCTTCGCCCCGACGACGGCGCCATTGCTCTTGAACACGCGCACCTTCTTGCCTTCGACGACCTTGAATCCGATCCGGTCTCCCTTCTTGGTCGCCGGATTGAACACCATGAGGTTTGACTGGTCGATCGGCATCGTCTTGTCGACGATGCCCCCGGCCACGCCCTTCATCGGGTTCGGCCGCACGTGCTTCTTGACGATACCGACGCCCTCGACGGTTACGTGCGTGTCGTCGATGCGCGTCAGCACGACGCCGCGCTTTCCTTTGTCTCGGCCCGAGATCACCACGACCTCGTCGCCCTTGCGGATGCGTTCCATTGCGCGCTCCCTCTACAGAACTTCCGGCGCCAGCGACACGATCTTCATGAATCGCTCGGTGCGCAGCTCGCGCGTCACCGGACCGAAGATGCGGGTGCCGATCGGCTCCAGCTTGTTGTTGAGCAGGACCGCTGCATTGCTATCGAACTTGATCGCCGAACCGTCCGGTCGACGCAGTCCGCTGGCTGTACGAACGACAACCGCCGAGTAGACCTCACCCTTCTTTACACGGCCGCGGGGCGCCGCCTCCTTGACGGTGACCTTGATCACGTCACCGACATTCGCGTAGCGTCGCTTGCTGCCGCCAAGCACCTTGATACACATCACCGATCGCGCGCCGGTGTTGTCGGCGACATCGAGCATCGTCTGCATCTGAATCATTTTTTGTCCCAACTTGTCCCGCGCACCGCAATTCGGCCAGGCGGACAGTTTTGGCCCCGTTGTTCGGGTGAATGAACTGTGCCGGCGACTTGCCTGACCTCCGCCGTCGCGGAGTCGCTTGCCGCAGGCCCGGTCCCGGTTTCCTGCTACTTTCTTTACCCGCGCGGCCGCTCCGAAAGCCTCCGACGCGCGGAAAAGCTTGTGATGATAGACAAATCGCTGCCTTGCAGCAACTTCAGACCTGCACGGCCTGCTGAACCACGCGCTTCACGGTCCATGCCTTGGTCTTCGAAATGGGCCGCGTCTCGGCAATTTCGACCAGATCGCCCTCATTGACCTGATTGCCTTCGTCATGGGCGTGATATTTGGTCGTCCGCACCACGTATTTTCCGTAGACGGGATGCTTGACCCGTCGCTCGACCCGCACGGTGACAGTCTTGTCCATCTTGTTGCTCAGCACGCGGCCCACGAGGGTCCGCGCGGGCTTCTTGGATTCTGCGGTCATTTCGCCGACGCCTTCTCGTTAAGCACGGTTCGCACGCGCGCGATGTCACGGCGCACGTTGCGCAACTGACTCGTGTTTTGCAGCTGCTGGGTGGCCTTCTGCATGCGCAGCGAAAATTGCGCCCGCAGCAGGTCCTGCAGCTCCTTGCTCAGCGCGGTCGCGTCTTTCGACCGCAGTTCTTTGGCTTCCATCGCTTCCTCCGGCGACCTTCGCTCACATGCCGAGTTGGCGAGTGACAATGATCGTCTTCAACGGCAACTTGGCGGCCGCCAGCGCGAACGCCTCGCGGGCCAGCGCTTCGTTCACGCCGTCCATTTCATAAAGCACCTTGCCCGGCTGAATCTCGGCAACCCAGTACTCCGGATTGCCCTTGCCATTGCCCATACGGACTTCGGCCGGCTTCTGCGAGATCGGCTTGTCCGGAAAGATGCGGATCCAGATCCGGCCACCTCGCTTGATGTGGCGCGTGATCGCGCGCCGAGCCGCCTCGATCTGGCGTGCGGTCAGGCGGCCGCGCTCGGTCGCTTTTAGCCCGTACTCGCCGAAGGCAACATGGGCACCGCGCGTGGCCAGGCCACGGTTGCGACCCTTGTGCTCCTTGCGGTACTTGCGTCGGGACGGTTGCAGCATGTCTCAGTCTCCGTTGTCACGACCCGCCGTCGGACTTCTTGTCCGTCGGCTTGGCAGCCACCTTGCGCACGCGCTTGACCGCTGGCTTCGCCGCCGCCTCTTCCTTGGCTGGACCCTCGGTCGGCGTATCGCTCCGAGTCGCGTCCGCGCGAGACGCTTCGCCTCGCCGCGGTGCGCGACGTGGCCCGGCAGGGCGACGACCAGCGGGTTTGCGCTCGTCGCGTTCGGGCGTCGGCATCGCCTCGGTCGTTGCAGCCGACGGCGCCTCGCCACGGCCGAGCGTGTCGCCCTTGTACACCCAGACCTTTACGCCGATGACGCCGTACGTGGTCTTGGCCTCCGAAAAACCGTAGTCGATGTCGGCGCGCAGCGTGTGCAGCGGCACGCGGCCTTCCCGATACCACTCGGTCCGCGCGATTTCTATGCCGTTCAGCCGGCCGGCGCTCATGATCTTGATCCCCTGAGCCCCCAGTCGCATCGCGTTTTGCATCGCGCGCTTCATCGCGCGACGAAACATGATCCGCTTTTCCAGCTGCTGGGTGATCGAATCGGCGATCAGCTGCGCATCAACCTCCGGCTTGCGGATCTCGTCGATGTTCACGTGCACCGGCACGCCGAGCATCTTTTGCAGGTCGGACTTAAGGGCCTCGATGTCTTCGCCCTTCTTGCCGATCACCACGCCGGGACGGGCGGAGAAGATGGTGATGCGCGCATTCTTCGCCGGCCGCTCGATCAGGATGCGGCCAACCGATGCGCTCCGCAGGCGCTTCTTCAGGAACTCGCGCACACGAAGGTCTTCGCCGAGCATGCGGCTGAAGTCATCGCCGGTGGCAAACCAGCGCGAATTCCAGTTACGCGAGACCGCGAGCCTGAAGCCGGTGGGGTTGATCTTCTGTCCCATGGATCACCTTATTTGGATTTCGCGTCGCCGACGGTCACGAAGACATGGCAGGTCTTCTTCTCGATACGCGTGCCGCGCCCCTTGGCTCGCGCCGAGAAGCGGCGCAGGACCGGACCGCGCTCGACATAGATTCGCATCACGCGCAGTTCGTCGATATCGGCCCCGTCGTTGTGCTCGGCGTTGGCGATCGCCGATTCGAGGGCCTTGCGAATGATTCCGGCCGCCTTCTTCGGCGTAAAGGCGAGGATGTTCAGCGCCTTGTCGACCGGCTTGCCGCGGATGAGGTCCGCGACGATGCGGCCCTTCTGTGCCGACAAGCGCACCCCGCGAACCGTAGCAGTCGTTTCCATCGTCACCTCCTACTTCTTCATCGGCGCCGCCGCCGTCTTCTTGTCGGCGGCATGACCCTTGAAGGTGCGCGTCAGCGCGAACTCGCCGAGTTTGTGGCCGACCATCTGCTCGGTGATGTAAACAGGCACGTGCTGTTTGCCGTTGTGCACGGCGATCGTCAGACCGATGAAGTCCGGCACGATCGTCGAGCGCCGCGACCAGGTCCGGATCGGCTTCTTGTCCTTGCCGGCTACTGCCGCCTCGATCTTCTTCAGCAGGTGCCCATCGACGAACGGGCCTTTCTTCAGTGAACGGGACATTGACGACCTCTACTTGCGATGACGCCGCTGCACGATCAGCGACTCCGTCCGCTTGTTCTTGCGCGTGCGATAACCCTTGGTGAGCGTTCCCCATGGGCTGACCGGATCGCGCTTCGTGCCAGTGCGGCCCTCGCCACCGCCATGCGGGTGATCGATCGGGTTCATCGCCACTCCCCGAACGGTCGGGCGCACGCCGCGCCAACGCATGGCGCCGGCCTTGCCGAATTGGCGCAGGCTGTTTTCTTCGTTGCCGACTTCGCCGATCGTGGCCCGGCAGTCGATCAGGACCCTGCGAATTTCACCCGAGCGCAGCCGCAGCTGCGCGTAGCTTCCCTCGCGGGCCAGCAATTGCACTGAAGTGCCCGCGGCCCGCGCCAGCTGCGCTCCCTTGCCCGGTTGCATTTCGACGCAGTGAATCGTCGTGCCGACCGGGATATTGCGTACCGGCAACGTGTTGCCGACGCGGATGGGCGCGTCCTGCCCGCTCAACACTTCGGCCCCGACTACGAGCCCCTTCGGCGCGATGATGTAGCGGCGTTCGCCGTCAACGTAGCAGACGAGCGCGATGTTCGCCGAGCGGTTCGGATCGTATTCGAGACGCTCGACCTTGCCGACAACGCCGTCCTTGTTGCGCTTGAAATCGATGATCCGATAGTGCCGCTTGTGACCCCCGCCCTGGTGACGCGTGGTGATGCGGCCCTGGTTGTTGCGACCCGAACCGCGCACCTGCTTTTCGACCAGCGAGGCCAGCGGCTTGCCTTTGTGCAACTGGGGGCTGACGACCTTGACCAGCGCGCGCCGGCCGGCCGAAGTCGGTTTGACCTTGACGAGCGGCATCAGCTGCCCTCCTGCACAAAGTTGATCTCCTGCCCGGGCTTCAGGCTCACATAGGCCTTGCGCACGGTGCCGCGAGCGCCGGCAAAGCGGCCGAAGCGCTTGCTCTTGCCCTTGCGGTTAAGAATCGACACGCGCTCGACCTGAACCTTGAACAGGGTCTCGACTGCCGCTTTGACTTCCTGCTTGGTCGCCGACTGTTGAACACGGAAGGCAACCTGATTGCGCTTTTCAGCCAGCATCGTGCTCTTTTCGGAGACGATGGGCGCCAGCAGAACGCTGTAAAGACGTTCGTTGTTCATCCCCACATCTCCTCGAGCTTGGCCACGGCGCCCTTGGTGACGATGACCTTCTTGTAGTGGATCAGCGAAAGCGGATCGGCATAGCGCGGCTCGATGACCAGCACGTTCTTCAGGTTGCGC
Organism: Burkholderiaceae bacterium; assembly: GCA_041565015.1. Lineage (GTDB taxonomy): Bacteria > Pseudomonadota > Gammaproteobacteria > Burkholderiales > Burkholderiaceae_F > JADJWR01. Next base: position 3,824 of record JBFGOX010000010.1, on the reverse strand, counting down.
GAAGCAAGCAGCAGGTTCTCGTCCAGCGCGTCGGTGATCACCAGCGCCGAATCGAGTCCCATTGCCTTCAGCTTGTCGGCTAGCAGCTTGGTCTTCGGCGCCTCGAGCGTCAGCCCGTCGATGACCGCAATGCGACCGTCGGCCGCCAGCTTCGACAGGATCGAGCACACGCCGACCCGGTACATCTTCTTGTTGACCTTCTGCGAGAAATTCTCGTCCGGCGAGTTCGGGAAGGCGCGACCGCCGCCGCGCCAAATCGGGCTCGACGTCATGCCGGCGCGGGCTCGCCCGGTGCCCTTTTGCCGCCACGGCTTCTTGGTCGAATGCTTGACCATCGCGCGGTCTTTCTGTGCTCGCGTGCCCAGGCGCGCATTGGCCTGGTAGGCGACGACCAGTTGGTGCACCAGCGCCTCGTTGAAATCGCGGCCGAAAACGGTGGCCGGCGCCGCCATCGTCGCCGTCGCCTCACCCTTGGCGTTCAACACGTGCAGGTCCATCGCGCGCCTCCTAGCCCTTGACCGCCGGACGGACGATGACCTTGCCGCCGGCGGCGCCCGGAACGGCGCCCCGCACCAGCAGAAGCTGCCGCTCCTTGTCGATGCGCGCAATGACGAGATTCTGCGTCGTGCGCTGCACGTCCCCTAGATGCCCCGCCATGCGCTTGCCCGGCATGACCCGGCCCGGATCCTGGCGCATGCCGATCGAGCCCGGCGCGTTCGTCGACACCGAATTGCCGTGCGAGGCGCGATTCGACGAAAAGTGATGGCGCTTTATGACGCCGGAGAAGCCCTTGCCGATCGTCACGCCGCTGACGTCGACCTTCTGGCCCTCGCTGAAAAGTTCGACGGACAACGTCGAACCCGGCTTGTAGTCGCCCACGCGCTCCGATTCGACACGAAATTCCTTCAGGATCTCGCCCGCCTCGACGCCGGCCTTGGCGAAATGACCGCTCAATGGCTTGACGACGCGGGACGCGCGGCGCTTGCCGTAAGCAACCTGGATCGCGCTGTAACCGTCGCGATCGACGTCACGCACCTGGGTGACGCGATTGTCGGACACGTCCAGCACGGTGACGGGAACGGATTCACCCTCGGCGGTGAAGATGCGCGTCATGCCGACCTTGCGCCCGAGCAGCCCCAGGCGACCGGCAGACGGCGAACCCGTCTGAGTCTGTTCGCTCATCATTTTCTCCAAACCCCGGCTTCGATTGGCCGGGACCGAAATTCATTTCAGCAGCGGGCCGAGTTGCTCCGGCCATGCGCACTGCGGAAAGCCTGTAAGTGTAGCCGACCCGCTCGATCACTCGCAAGCAAGCACCAGAAAGACCTGCTTACTGAACCTTGATCTCGACGTCCACGCCGGCCGGCAGATCCAGTTTCATCAACGCATCGACGGTCTTGTCGGTCGGATCGATGATGTCCATCAGCCGCTGGTGCGTCCGCATCTCGAACTGGTCGCGCGAAGTCTTGTTCACGTGCGGCGAGCGCAGGATGTCAAAGCGCTGGATGCGCGTTGGCAGCGGCACCGGGCCACGGACGACCGCACCCGTGCGCTTGGCCGTGTCGACGATTTCCAGCGCCGATTGGTCGATCAGTTTGTAGTCATACGCCTTCAGGCGGATGCGGATTCGTTGGCTTTGCATGCTGATTCCTTCAAAGAACGAGGCGGCAATCGCCGCCATGCTGTTGGGTTGCTCCGACCGGCGCGTCGCGCACTTGCTGCGCCGGCCCCGCGATGCGCTTCAGGGCCCGGCGCAGGTTGAACGTCTTCAGTGTCGCGTGATTATTCGATGACCTTTGCCACCACGCCGGCGCCGACGGTGCGGCCGCCCTCGCGCACGGCGAAGCGCAGCCCCTCTTCCATTGCGATCGGCGCGATCAGCGCCACTTCCATGGTGATGTTGTCGCCCGGCATCACCATCTCGGTGCCCGCCGGCAACTGGATCGAGCCGGTCACGTCCGTGGTGCGGAAGTAAAACTGCGGCCGATACCCGTTGAAAAACGGCGTGTGCCGCCCGCCCTCTTCCTTGGAGAGCACATAGACCTCGGCGCTGAACTTGGTGTGCGGCGTGATCGAGCCCGGCTTGGCCAGCACCTGCCCGCGCTCGACCTCCTCGCGCTTCGTACCCCGCAGCAGCACGCCAACGTTGTCGCCCGCCTGGCCCTGATCGAGCAGCTTGCGGAACATCTCCACGCCGGTGCAGGTCGTCTTGACGGTGGGCCGGATGCCGACGATCTCGATTTCCTCGCCCACCTTGACCACGCCACGCTCGACCCGGCCGGTAACCACCGTGCCGCGGCCCGAGATCGAGAACACGTCCTCGATCGGCATCAGACACGGCTGGTCGATGGCCCGCTCCGGCGTCGGGATGTAGCTGTCCAGCGCGTCGGCCAGCTTGATGATCGAGCCTTCGCCCATCTCGCCCTTGTCGCCTTCGAGCGCCTTCAGGGCCGAGCCCTTGACGATCGGAATGTCGTCGCCGGGAAAGTTGTACTTGCTCAGCAGCTCGCGCACTTCCATCTCAACGAGCTCGAGCAACTCGGCATCGTCGACCATGTCGCACTTGTTCATGTACACGATGATGTACGGCACCCCGACCTGGCGGGCCAGCAGGATGTGCTCGCGCGTCTGCGGCATCGGGCCGTCGGCGGCCGAAACCACCAAAATGGCCCCGTCCATCTGCGCCGCACCCGTGATCATGTTCTTCACATAGTCGGCATGGCCCGGGCAGTCCACGTGCGCATAGTGCCGCTTGGACGTCTCGTACTCGACGTGCGCGGTGTTGATCGTGATGCCGCGCGCCTTCTCCTCCGGCGCCGCATCAATCTCGTCGTACTTCTTGGCCTCGCCGCCAAACTTCACCGACAACACCGACGTGATCGCCGCCGTCAGCGTCGTCTTGCCATGATCCACGTGACCAATCGTCCCTACATTCACGTGCGGCTTCGTCCGCTCAAACTTGCCCTTCGCCATGATGTCCTCTCGCTAAAGAACGGTTATTGATGTCCGCGCCAGACGTCACTTCGTCTTGGCCGTGATCACTGCGTCGGCGACGTTCTTCGGCGCCTCGGCATAGTGCTTGAACTCCATCGTGTACGTTGCCCGGCCCTGCGTCAGCGAACGCAGCGTGGTCGAGTAGCCGAACATTTCGGCCAGCGGAACTTCGGCCTTGATCGCCTTGCCGCCGCCGCCCGCGATGTCATCCATGCCCTGGATCACGCCGCGCCGCGATGAAAGGTCGCCCATCACGTCGCCCATCTTTTCCTCGGGCGTTTCGACCTCGACCGCCATGATCGGCTCGAGCAGGGCCGGGCTGGCTGCGCGCATCCCGTCCTTGAAGCCGATCGAGGCCGCCATCTTGAAGGCGTTTTCGTTCGAATCCACCTCGTGATACGAGCCGAAGTGCAGCGTGACCTTGACGTCAACCACCGGGTATCCAGCCAGAACGCCCGCTTTCAACGTCTCCACAACGCCCTTGTTAACGGCCGGGATGTATTCGCGCGGCACCACGCCGCCCTTGATCGCGTCGACGAATTCGAAGCCCTTGCCAGGAGGTTGCGGTTCCAGCTTCAGCACAACGTGTCCATACTGGCCGCGCCCGCCGGACTGCTTGATGAATTTCCCCTCGGCATCGTCGACCGACTTGCGGATCGTTTCACGATAGGCGACCTGCGGCTTGCCGACAGTTGCCTCGACATTGAACTCGCGCTTCATGCGGTCGACGAGGATTTCCAGATGCAGCTCGCCCATGCCGGAGATGATCGTCTGACCCGATTCCTCATCCGACCGGACTCTAAAAGACGGATCTTCTTTGGCGAGCTTTT
>JBFGOX010000009.1:0-18165 GCA_041565015.1 Burkholderiaceae bacterium | reverse complement strand
GGTGAAGCTGCCGTTCTTGTCGACATCGAGGATGGCGTCAGGAAGATCGGTGAACGGCTCGCCGACGTCGTAGACGTTGTTGCCGTTGCTGTCGACGTAGTCCTCAAGGCCAACGGTATAGGCGAGCACCACGACCCGGCCGTCGCTCGGCCGGAATTCCTGGCTGCGGAAGTCGCAGGTGCACTCGCCGTTGGAGGTCGTGCACGAGCCGGAGGACGATGAGCACACGGCCCCGCCCGAAGCGATGAAATTGACGACGGTTCCGTCAGGCACGGGGTTGCCGAACTGATCCGCCAGGCGCGCCGTCAGCGTCGATATCGTGCCGCTGATATTGCGGCCTTCGATATTCGAACTGCTGAGCGACAAGTCGAAACTGCGCTGCAGCGGCAGGCCGGTCGAGATCGACAGCGAGTCCGAGATCGTCTCCAAACGGCTGCCGCCTACGGCCGGATAGATCGCTCGTGCCCGCACGCGAACCGGTGTCGGCGTCGTACCCGAGTTGACCTGTACACGGACGATACCGTCGGCCGTCGTGCGCTTGACGTAGCGAACGACGTTGTCGCTGCCGCAAAGTTCCGTGCTTCCCTGCACGGCCGGCAGGGACGTGCTGTTGAAACCGTCGATGTTCAGACCGCCGATGTAGGTCGTCGCGTCGAAGCACACATCGACGTTCGCCACGCCGTTGCCTGCGACGTCCACGAGGCGGAAAGCCAGCGTCGCGAATTCCTGCCGTCCTACGCCGCCCTGACCTTTTAGCGTGATCGAACGGTCGGCCGGATCGGCCGACTCGAAGCGTAGGCTGCCCGACGACGGCGGGTTGACGCGCAAGATCTGGGATTTCGTATCGGTCGATATCGATGCTGAAATTGAAACGTCGACTGGCGCCGAGGCTGCGCAGCCGGCGTCGGTGAACGTCGCCTGCACAGTGCCGTTCGGCAGCGTCGTCGCTGTCGGCGTAATCGTCGCCTTGCCGGAGGGGCACGACGAGGCGAAGGAAACCGTGATGGGCTGCGCCGGCGGCGAGCCCGCGCTGTCGACGACGGTAGCCGATATCGCCACCGTTCCGTATGCGGACAGTCCACCAGCCGCAGCGGAGATCGAAAGCGAGTCGATGCGCAGCGCCGCCGCGCCACTTTGCGCGACCGCATAGTTCAATGTGGCCGAGGCCGACTGACCGCTCACCGTTGCGCTTGCCGACAACTGGGCCGCGCCGCTCACATCCACTGCCGCGATCACTGAGACGCGCGCCACCCCGCTCGAATCCGTCAGCACCGCGCCGGATGTGGGCGACAACGACACCAGCGATCCGCCACTGACCGTGACGATTTCATTGGCAAGCGGCGAACCGTTACGCGTCAGACGCGCCTGAGCGCTTGCCGCCTGCCCGCCGGCAAGCTGGTTAACCGCGGCCCCTGAACCATCCAGCAATTGCAGCGTGAGCGCCAATGCGCCGCTCGTGCCCCCGCCGCCCGAGCCGGTGCTGCCTCCGCCGCCCGGTGCCGAACCGCCACAGGCTGCCAAAAATAGTGCAGCGGCGGCAGCGAGGACCCATCCGAAACCGGGCAGGCTCCGCAGGCCCAGGCAGTTGCTCATCGATCGCTTAAGCATGAGGAATTCCGTCTGCTAATGACTGTTCTGGTAGGAAGTCCGAAAAATCAACGGCCGGACAGCTGACTGGTGACCACGCGCGGCGTAATGAAGATCAGCAGTTCGCTGCGGTCGTTGACGTTGACGCGGTTCTTGAACAGGTTGCCGACCACCGGGATGTCGCCGAGCAACGGCACCTTGGTGACGGTACTGCGCTCGATCTGCTCGAAGATGCCGCCAAGCACGACCGTGCCGCCGTTATCGACAAGCACCTGCGTCTGCACGTTCTTGGTGTCGATCGCCGGGCCCGACTGCGTGTCTTGACCCCGGCTGTCCTTGTTGACCTTGACATCGAGGAAGATGGCGCCTTCCGGCGTGATCTGCGGCGTTACTTCCAGTTTCAGCGTTGCCTTCCGGAACTGCACGCTGGTCGCACCGCTCGAGGTCGCCTGCTGGTAGGGAATCTCGGTGCCCTGCTCAATCGTCGCCTTGACCTTGTCGGCCGTGATCACACGCGGGCTGGAAACGATCTTGCCGCGGCCGTCAGCCTCGAGTGCCGAGACCTCGAGCGTCAGGAAGCGGGAAAGCGCCGCATTGAACAGCGTCAACGACGCACCGGCTGGCCCGAAACCGCTCAAGCCCGCCGCCGGCAGATTGACGAAGTTGGCGTTGCTGGAGAAGCCACCAACGGAGACATCCCCGATGCCGCCACCGGCACCGGTGGTTGTGGTGACCGTTCCGCCCGGACCGGGTGCGGTCGTCGTGCCGACCCCGCCTACGGTGCCGTAGACGCTGGAGCCAATGATTTCGCGCGGATATCCGGTCGAACCACCGAGCCGAACGCCGAGGTTGCGGCTGAAACGATCATCGGCCTCGACGATGCGCGCTTCGATCAATACCTGCGGCACCTGCACGTCGATCCGCTGCAGCAGGCGTCGCACTTCTTCCAGTCGCGTGGCGGTGTCCTGCACGAACAACTGATTGGTTCGCGGATCGACAACCACGCTGCCGCGTTTGGACAGCAGCCGCTGCTGACCGTCGACCAGCAGTTTGCGCACGTCTTCCGCCTTCTGATAGTTGACGATGAAATTCTCCGTGCGCAGCGGCTCGAGATCGGCGATCTGGCTTCGCGCCTCGAGTTCGAGCTTTTCCTTCGCGGCCAGTTCGTCACGCGGGGCAACGATGATCACGTTGCCGTTCTTGCGCATGTCCAGTCCCTTGCTCTGCAGGATGATGTCCAGCGCCTGGTCCCATGGCACGTCCTTCAAGCGCAGCGTGATCGAACCAGCAACCGAATCGCTGGTGATGATGTTCAGATCCGTGAAATCAGCAATGACCTGCAGCAGCGCGCGGACGTCGACGTTCTGGAAGTTCAGCGACAGCCGCTCGCCTTGATAGCCAACCCGCGTTCCCTGGAACAGACGCGTCGGGTCCTCCTTGACCGGCTTGACCTCGACGACGAAACGCGTATCGCTCTGGTAGGCGTTGTGCTCCCACAGGCCACGCGGTTCGATCACCATGCGCACGTTGCCGCCCTGCTGAGTCGTGTTGACCAGTGCGATGGGCGTGCCAAAGTCGGTCACGTCGAGGCGGCGCCGCAGAGATTCGGGCACCGTAGTACCAAGGAAATCGACGATGACCTGGTTGCCTTGCTGGCGAATGTCGACGTTGATGTTCGGATCGGACAGGTCGACTAGCACGCGGCCTTCACCCTCGGCGCCGCGGCGGAAATCAATCGTGCGCAGCGTGCGCGGCCCGGTCGCCTGCGCAGACGGAGCACCGACCGGCGCCACAGGCGCCTCGGCGGCGCGGAAGGTCGTCGTGTCGGCGAGGCCGCCCAATGCGACCTGAACCGTGTTGCCGCTGACGGTGATCGAGTGATTCAAGGAGCGACGCAGATTCAGAACCAAGCGCGTACGCTCCTGCGCCTGAACGATATTGACGGAGCGCAGGTCGCCCTGATTGATCTCCACCGCACTGCGACCGACGTTGTTCTCCGTGCCTGCCAGATCGATGGCGATTCGCGCCGGGTTGGCGACCGAAAAGCTGGGCGGCGCCTCTTTCACCGGCGACTTCAGCTGAATCGTCAGCAGGACGCCAGAACTGGTCTGCGTGGCCTCGACTCGTTCGATGCTGTTGGCCGCCGCCGCGCTCTGCGCCGACACAGGACCGGCGACGAGGACCGGCACCGCAGCCGTCACGAGACATGCTGCTACCCAAAAACCACTGACCGCCATCCTCATCGCTTGCTCCCTTGTTGAGTCGCTTCCTGCAACTCCAGCTTGGCCGGCCGTTCAACCCATTCGCCGGCGGCATCCTGAACGATTTCCTTGATCTGCACCTCCGTTTCGGAGATGCGCGTCACAAGTCCGAAGTTCTGGCCGACGTAATTGCCGACCCGGACCATATGTGTTGCGCCGCCGCTTTCAAGCAGCGCGACATTCAAGCTTTTCTGCCGCATGGTGCCGACCATCTTGATCTGGTCGAGCGGGAAACCCTCCAGCGTTTCGCGCCGGCGTTCGAGATCGGGTCGGATCGAACTCGCCGTTGCCCGTACCTGCTGCTGCCGCGCCACCGCCATCACGACCTTTTGCGCATCGAAAGGATCGACAAGCGTGCGACTCTCGTAGCTGTAGGGCGTGAATTCCTTAGGTTCCGGCACCGACTGCGTGACCGGCCGTACCTGCTGCCGCACTTCGGCCATCCATTGGCGAAGTTCCGTTTCATTCGACGGTGCGCAGGCGGCAAGCACCGCCGCGGCCAGAAGGGAAAAGAGGGTTCGTGTGCGGTTCATTGGCATCGCGTCACTTCTTGGCGGCCGCCTGGCGAGCCTTGCGCTGCGCGGCCAACTCTTCCTCGTCGAGGTAGCGATACGTCTTGGCCGTGGCATCGAGGGCCAGTACGCCATCGCGCTGCGCAGTCAGGTTCAGGTTGTTTAGGGTCACGATCCGCGGCAGGTTGGCGATGTCGCCCGCAAATGCACCGAGATCATGGTATCGGCCGGATACCCGTACCGATATCGGCAGTTCGGCGTAGTAGTCTTTCAGATTGGTCTGCCCGGGCCTGAACAATTCGAACTGCAGGCCGCGACCAATGCCGGCCTGGTTGATGTCTGACAGCAGCGCGTCCATCTCCGCCTTGCTCGGAAGCTGCTTTTCCAGCGTCAGCACATACTGACTGACCTGCTCCTTTTGCCGGCGCAGTTCGTCCAGGTTGATCGCCTGCTGCAGCTTCGACTTGTACTGATCCTTCAGCGTCAATTCTTCGGCACGTAATTGCTCGAGCTCTTCCGACTGCTGACTCCAGAGCAGGAAGTAGCCGGCGACCGCACAGGCCACGATCACCGCTATCCAGACGGTCACCCGTGGCAGCAGCGGCCAGACGCCAATGTTTTCTAGGGTGAGTCCCTGGAACTGGGACATCAACTGTCGGGTGTCGATTGCCATTCGAATCGCCTCGATGCGGAAACTCGGTCTACTTCTTCGCCGCCGGCGGCGGCGTCTGCTGCAACTGCGCGCGCTCGGGCGTTGGCTTCAACGTGAAGTTCAAACCGAAGTCGAACAGCCGCCGCTGGACGCCAGGCGGCTGCTGGCCAGAAATCCTGATTTCAACCAGTTCGGGGCGCTCGAGGAACTTCGAATTGCTCTGCAGGTTGCGCAGAAATTCGGACACTCGTTCGTTCGACGCTGCCCAACCGGTTACGTTGACCTTTTTGTCGTCCTGTTTCACCGAGCGCAGATAAATGCCTTCCGGCACCTGCCGTGTCAGCTCGTCCATCAGGTAGACAGGTTGGTTGCGGTCCGCCTGCAGGTCTTCGACAGCGCGCTGCCTTGCCCGCAAAGACTCGATTTCCTGGCGCAGCGTGGCGATCTCGCGGATCTGCAGGTCAAGCTTGCGGTTCTCGGCGGTGATGAAATCGTTGCGTTCGCGTTGGCTCGAAATCTGGCCCTGCAGGACGCTCCAGACGACGAAAACGAGCGTCGCGCCGGCCATCAAACTCAGGGCCGTCAGGAAAAAGAACGTTTTCTTCTGCCGCTCGCGTCGCTCGGCGCGGTGCGGCAGCAGGTTGACGCGGATCCTCATGGCCGCCCCCGCAGGTGCTCACTTGTTGAACCCTCGCGGGCGCTTCCGGCCGTTGCGATACGGCCCAACGGCTTACTCATGCGTCGAACCTCCGCATCGCCAGCCCGCACGGCGTCAGCAACGCCGGCGCGTCCAGCCTGAGCTGCTTTTCGCGCACGCTGCTGGCGACCTCCATGCCCTTGAAGGGCGAAATGATGGAAGTCGGCACCTGAGCGCGCTCCATCAATTCGTCGGCCAGGCCAGTGAGGATCGCCGAGCCGCCGGCAAGCATGATCTGGTCGATGCGCGTGTATGGCGTCGACGTGAAGAAGAACTGAAGCGCACGGGTAATCTCGGTCACTGCGGATTCGACGAAGGGCCGCAACACATCGCTTTCGTAGTTGGCCGGCAGATCACCGCTGCGCTTTTTCTGCTCGGCCTCGTCCGCTGCAATCCCATAGGCACGGGCGATGTCGGCGGTCAGTTGCTGGCCGCCGAAGGGCTGATCGCGCTCGTAGATGGCTTCGCCGTCGTGCATCACCGTGGCGATCGTCGAATTCGCGCCCAGATAAAAGGCGGCGATGACGAGGCCTTCACCACGGTTGGGCAACTGTTCGATCAAGCGGTCAAGCGCGCCGCGCATCGCATAAGACTCGACGTCGATGATCGCCGGCTTAAGTCCGGCCGCCTGGGCGACCGCCATGCGGTCTTCAACTTTTTCCTTGCGCGAAGCGGCAATCAGCACTTCGACGTCATCGGGCGCATTGGGGATCGCGCCGAGAACCTGGAAATCGAGGCTGACTTCCTCGAGCGCGAACGGAATGTACTGATTTGCCTCGCTTTCGACCTGCATTTCAAGCTCTTCTTCGCGCAGGTTGGCCGGCAGTGCGATTCGCTTGGTGATCACCGCCGATGCCGGCAGTGCCATCGCAACGTTCTTGATCCGCGTTCCCGATCGCCGCCAGGCCCGCTTGACGGCCTCCGCCACGACATCAATCTTGTCGAAGTTGCCATCGACCACCGCACCGCGCGGCAATGGCTCAATGGCGTAGCGCTCGAGTCGAAAGGCGCCGGGCGACGGCTGCGACAACTCGACCAGCTTGACACTGGACGAACCGATATCGAGCCCGATCAGAGGCGGCGTTTTGCTGGACAAAAATGGCAATTCAAAAGCCAAGGCGGCGCTCCCGAAAACGCAGCTTGGCTCGATCGCAGGGCCCAGAAAACAGGGCCTGACGAACAAGGAACATCATCGAATTCGGGCTCCGAAACACGCCCGGCCGATCGGTGATTTTCCTTTATGTTTCGAGCGTTTACCGCTAATTTGTTGGATGCTACTTCAAATGCTATCAACAAGCGTGAAATCTTCACAAGCCCTACTTACGGACGAAGGAAGCGTCGTCGACTCGGACGATGCGCTGCGCCGCCACCCCCGAAAGGGTTAAGCCGTTGCCTCCGACCGCAAGGACTTTCAGTTGCAACGCGTAAACTTGCCTCTCAGCATTCGACAACCGGCGGCGGAACCTTAGTCACCGCTTTGTGGCAAGCCGCCTGTCCAAACGTACATCCCCCCGCCCGTGTCTGTTCGAACCGGCCAAAAATTCCTTTCACTGATGCAGCGTTTCCGCAACGCCACGGCTTGGGGGCGCGTTTTGCTCGGCGTCGTGGTAGCCGGATCCGGCGCGGTGATCGCCGGCGCCTTCTTGTTGGCGTTTGTCTTCGCCCTGACCTACGCGAACCTGCCGCCGATCGATACGCTGACCGATTACCAGCCGCGCATTCCGCTGCGCGTCTGGACCGCTGACGGCATCCTCATCGGCGAGTTTGGCGAGGAGCGGCGCGACTATGTACCGATCGGCGAGGTGCCGAAGCGGGTGCAGCAGGCGATCCTGGCCGCTGAGGACGACGCCTTCTACAGCCATCACGGCGTCGATTACACGGGCCTGGCGCGGGCATTGGTCGCCAATTTCGCCTCAGGGCGGAAAGCCCAGGGCGGCAGCACGATCACGATGCAGGTGGCGCGCAATTTCTATCTGAGTTCCGAGCGCAGCTATCTGCGCAAGCTCTACGAAATCGCTCTGGCCTACAAGATCGAGTCCGAACTGACCAAAGACCGCATTCTCGAGGTCTATGTCAACCAGATATTCCTCGGCCAGCGCGCCTACGGCTTCAGTGCCGCGGCGCAGACATATTTCGGCAAGCGACTGCCTGATCTCTCAGTCGGCGAGGCCGCCATGCTTGCCGGATTGCCGGCGGCCCCCAGCGCCTACAACCCTTGGGTCAATCCGCGCCGGGCCAAGGTGCGGCAACAGTACGTGCTGGCGCGCATGCTGCAGCTGGGATACATATCCAAGGAGCAGCATGAGCAGGCGGCAGCGGAGCCGCTGAAGCCGCGCCAGGCGCTGGCGGCATTCACGCCGAACTCGACGCGCTCGTTGCTGAATGCGCAGTTCGCTGCGGAAATGGCGCGGCAGGCCATGTTCGAGGTCTTTCGCGAGGAGACCTACACCCGCGGGCTGAACGTCTACACGACGCTGATCAGCGGCGAGCAAGTGGCCGCGTACGAGGCGGTGCGCAACCAGGTGCTCACCTACGACCGACGTTACGGCTACCGCGGCCCGGAAGCGTTCATCCAGTTGCCGGCGGACCCCGCCCAGCGCGAGCAGCGGATCGAGGACGCGATCGTCGAGGCAATCGACAGTCCGAATCTCTACCCCGCGGTCGTCATCGAGGCGTCGCCGAAGGAAGTCAAGGCGGCCATGCAGGGCGGCGAAACGATCGAGATCAGCGGCGACGGTCTGCGCTTTGCCGGGCGCGCTCTCGATGCGAAGGCACAGCCGGCGCGCAGGATCGTGCCCGGGGCACTGATCCGCGTTTCCCGTCAAAGCAAGGACAAGTGGGAAATCGTTCAACTGCCCGAAGTCGAGGCGGCTTTTGTCGCTGCCGATTCGCGCGACGGCTCGGTGCGTGCCCTGGTCGGTGGTTTCGACTTCAACCTGAACAAGTTCAACCACGCGACGCAGGCCTGGCGCCAGCCGGGCTCGAGCTTCAAGCCGTTTGTCTATTCAGCGGCGCTGGAGCGGGGATTCATGCCAAGCACGCTGATCAACGATGCGCCGGTCGCAGTCGATCCAGCGGAAACGGGCGGCCAGCTGTGGGAGCCGAAGAACTATGACGGCAAGTTCGACGGGCCGTTGCGCCTGCGCCAGGCGCTGGCGCGGTCGAAGAATCTGGTGTCGGTTCGGGTAATCAAGGCGATCGGACCGCAGTTCGCGCAGAAACACGTCACGCGTTTCGGTTTCGACCCGGCCAAGCATCCGGCAGTTCTGACGATGGCACTCGGCGCGGGGTCGGTGACTCCCTGGCAGATGGCCGCCGCTTACGCCGTCTTTGCAAACGGCGGCTACGGGGTGCCGTTGGTCCTGATCGACCGCGTCACCGACTCGCGCGGCAACGTGATCATGGCCGCGCAGCGCGTGCAGGCGGGCAACGAAAGTGCTCGCGTGCTCGATGCCCGCAATGCGTATGTGATGGACAGCCTGCTCAGGGACGTCACACGCTACGGAACTGCGGCGAGCGCCGCTCGACTGCGCCGCGAGGATATCGCCGGCAAGACCGGCACGACCAACGACTCGCATGACGCCTGGTTTGCCGGCTACGGCGGCGGGATCGTCGCCGTTTCGTGGATGGGTTTCGACCAGCCGCGACCGCTCGGCGATCGGGAGACCGGTGGCGGCCTGGCGCTGCCGATGTGGATCTCTTACATGGGAAAGGTGCTGCCGAATCGGCCGCCGCTCGAATTCGCGCAGCCCGAGGGCGTGGTCAACATCGGTGGCGAGGTCTACTTCGCCGAGTTCCAGCCTGGCTATGGTGTGGCCAGCGTCGGGCTCGAAGACGCCCTGCCCGGAGCGGAACCGCCCGCCGCCAGCGCAGTGCGCGATCAGATCTTCTGATCTTTAGGGTAGCTCACCGGAACGCAGCACCACCGCAACGCCACCCTGCGCCGAAACCATCCGCGACAGCGACGCGAATAGTTCCGAATCGTCGCGCGTGTCACGCCATGTACCCTCGCGCCACGCGTAGTGGTGGCCGCCGCTGCGGGCCGCAACCCAGATCTGCCGCGTCGGCGCCTGGCTGTTGACGATAATCTTCGAACCGTCGGCCAGCTCGAGCGTCAGCACATTGCCGGTACGCGTCGTTTCAATGTCAGCGGCGCTGGCCTCGACGGCCGCCTCGATGGCATCGAGCGTACGCTCGGCGGCCGCAATGAAGTCGGATTCATGGTTCGCCATGCTAGATTGATTTCATGTTTCGCCTGTTGATGCCAATTGTAGTAACTGCCGCGCTGCTTGCTGGTTGCGGGAACAAAGGACCGCTGGTACTGCCCGAGGAGGCGCGCGGCAAACCCGCACAGCCACCCGCACACGACGTACCGCCGGTGCGGGAACGACGACCGTGAACGCGCCGCGGCCCGCCCCGACCGCAGAAGCTTTCCTCCGGCGCGCCGGCCAGCTGCTCTGCGAGGACGTGCCGCTGGCAGAGATTGCCGAGCGTTTCGGCACGCCGACTTACGTCTATTCGCGCGCGGCGATCGAACGCGCTTTTGCCGCCTACCTGGAGGCGCTGAAAGGCCGTCGGGCGCTGGTCTGCTACGCGATGAAGGCGAACTCCAATCTCGCTGTTCTGAACCTGCTCGCGCGCGCCGGCAGCGGTTTCGATATCGTCTCCGGCGGCGAACTGGCGCGCGCAATCGCCGCCGGCGGCGATCCCCGCAAGATCGTCTTCTCCGGTGTCGGCAAGACAGAGGCGGAGATCGCGCAGGCGCTTGCCGCCGACATTTCGTGCTTCAATCTCGAATCGATCGCCGAGCTGGAAATGGTCGAGCGGGTCGCGGCGTCGATGGGCCGGCGCGCGCGGATCTCGGTCCGGGTGAATCCCGACGTCGATCCGAAGACGCATCCGTACATCTCGACGGGACTGAAGAGCAACAAGTTCGGTGTCGCCTATGCCGACACGCTGCCGCTGTACCGGCGCGCCGCGAAAATGCGGCATATCGCAGTTGTCGGCATCGACTGCCACATCGGCTCGCGGATCGGCGAAGTGGCGCCGTATCTGGAGGCAGCCGATCGCGTGCTCGACCTCGTCGACGCGCTGGCGGCCGAAGGCATCGCCGTGTCGCACATCGATTTCGGCGGCGGGCTCGACATCCGCTATCGCGACGAAACGCCGCCGCCGGCGGCCGAGCTGGTTGGCGCGCTGGCGGCGCGCGTCGATTCGCGCGGGCACGGCAGCAAGATGCTGATGTTCGAGCCGGGCCGCTCGATCGTTGGCGAGGCCGGTGCGCTGCTATCGCGCGTGACAATCGTCAAGCCAGGCGAGGAGAAGAACTTTCTGGTCGTCGATGCGGCGATGAACGACCTGATTCGGCCGGCGCTGTATGACGCCTGGATGGATGTGCAGCCCGTCGACCTTCGCGGTGGCGAGCCGCGCACCTATGAGATCGTCGGCCCGATCTGTGAATCGGGCGACTGGCTGGCTCGCGATCGTTCACTGGTGGTCGAACCCGGCGATCTGCTGGCGATCCTCGGCGCCGGCGCTTACGGCATGAGCATGGCCAGCAACTACAACTCGCGGGGTCGCGCCGCCGAGGTCATCGTCGACGGTAGTCGCTGCTACTGCGTGCGACGCCGCGAGACCGTCGACGAACTGTACAGCCTGGAATCGGTGCTGCCGTGAGTCCGGCTACGGCCGGTTGCGCCACCAGCGCAACAGACGAACACCAAACAGTGCACCGACGATGACCGCGTAGAACAGTGGTTCACCGACGTCGTTCTTGGCCGCCTTCTGCCACCAGAAATGCAGCACCGCGAGCACGGCGATCGCATAGACGAGCCGGTGCAGCCGCTGCCAGTTCTTCCCGCCCAGTCTTTTGACCCAGCCGTTGGTCGAGGTTACGGCCAGCGGCACCAGCAGCAGCAGGCCGCTAAAGCCGACGGTGATGTAGGGCCGCTTCAGAACGTCTTTCCAGATCGCCGCCAGATCGAACCACTGGTCGAGCCAGAGATAGGCACTGAAGTGCAGCAGCGCGTAGAAAAAAGTGAACAGGCCAAACATCCGCCGCAGCCGCAACAACCAGGCCCAGCCGGTGGCCAGCCGCAGTGGCGTGACCGTCAGCGTGGCGATGAGCGTGATCAGTGTCCAGCTGCCAAGCGAGCGGATGACGAACTCGACCGGGTTCGCTCCCAGTGCGTCGGCAAAGCCGAGGTAGAACAGCTGAACGAGCGGCAGCAGCGCGGCCAGGAAGAGCGCGGCGCGCACCCAATTGAAAGTGCGCGGCGACAACGCGGCCGGCACTATCGATGCGAGCGGTGCAAGCAGCGGAGCCGGCCTGGCGCTCATCCGTCGTTCCTAGAAAAACCGCTTCAAGTCCATGCCGGCATACAGCGACGCCACCTGTTCGCCGTAGCCGTTGAACATCTGTGTCGGCCGCCGGCGCGCGAACAAGCCGCCCTCACCGAGCCGTCTTTCGGTCGCCTGGCTCCAGCGCGGATGATCGACATTCGGGTTGACGTTCGAGAAGAAGCCGTACTCCTGCGGGGCAGATTTCTGCCAGCTGTTCAGCGGCTGCTTTTCAACGAAGCGAATGCGCACCAGCGACTTCGCACTCTTGAACCCATACTTCCATGGCACCACGATGCGCACCGGCGCGCCGTTCTGGTTCGGCAGCACCTCCCCATAGAGGCCGAACGTGAGCAGCGTCAACGGGTGCATCGCCTCGTCCATGCGCAGGCCCTCGACATAGGGCCAGTCGAGCACGCGGGAACGCACGCCGGGCATCTGTTCCGGATCGGCGAGCGTGATGAACTCGACGAACTTGGCGTTGCCGGTCGGCTCGACCCGCCTGATCAGTTCTGCCAGCGGGAAACCCACCCAGGGCACGACAGCCGACCAGGCCTCGACGCAGCGCAATCGATACACGCGCTCCTCCAGCGGCGCCAGTTTCAGCAGATCGTCGATGTCGAACGTCCGCGGCCGGTGCAGCTCGCCTTCCACCACGACCTGCCACGGCCGCGTTTTGAGCCGGGTGGGCGCGTAGCGAGCCGGATCATCCTTGTCGGTGCCGAACTCATAGAAGTTGCAGTAGCTGGTCAGCAGGTCATACGCGGTTGCGCGCTCCATCGTCGACAGCGGGCTTGGTCTGGCCGCAAGTTTCCTCGCCCCTGGATTCTGCGCTGCGGCCCCGCCGGCCAGACCGATCAGCCCGGCCGCGGCGCCGGCCTTCAGCAACGAACGCCGCTCGCGCCAGACGCTGCGGGGCGTGATCTCGGAAGAGGCAATATCGCTGCGCGGTCGTACCAGCATCAGGCGCTCCGGACGGGGATTGGGGGAATAGTCGGTCGCCGACGGATAACCTTACTCCGCCGCGGCCGGCGGCCGGGCACCCTACACTTGCCGCGCAGCGCGGCCGCGGGGGTATGCCAATGCACATCGAACACGAAATCAAGCTCGACTACAGGGACGTTCTGATCCGGCCCAAGCGCTCGACGCTGACTTCGCGCAGCGAGGTCGACATCACGCGCGAGTTCGAATTCCGCCACGCCAAGGTCGCGTACCGCGGCATTCCGATCATCGCCGCCAATATGGACACGATCGGTACCTTCGAGATGGCTCGTGCGCTCGACCGATTCGGGCTGTCGACCGCGCTGCACAAGCACTACGCGGTTGACGAATATGTCACCTTCTTCAGTGCACTCGCGCGAAAATCGGCCGCTTTCTACTCGATGGGCATCACTCAGGCGGACGAGGAGAAGTTCGATCAGCTGATGCAGGCGGCGCCGGGTGCCGTGCTCTGCGTGTGCATCGACGTCGCCAACGGCTACCACGAGAACTTTGTCACCTTCGTCACCCGCATACGCACACGGTTCCCGGATCTGGTGATCATGGCGGGGAACGTGGTCACCGGCGAGATGACCGAGGAACTGATTCTGTCCGGCGCCGACATCGTCAAGGTCGGCATCGGTCCCGGATCAGTGTGCACGACGCGCAACCTCACGGGTGTCGGCTATCCGCAGCTGTCGGCAGTCATCGAATGCGCGGACGCCGCGCATGGCCTCGGCGGCCATATTTGCGCCGACGGTGGCTGCACGACTCCCGGCGACGTGGCCAAGGCCTTCGGCGGCGGCGCCGATTTCGTCATGCTCGGTGGCATGTTCGCCGGCCACGACGAGTGCGGCGGCGACATCATCGAGCGCAATGACGTGAAGCTGCAGCGCTTTTACGGCATGAGCAGCCGTGTGGCGATGGAACTGTATTCCGGCGGCGTGGCCGAATACCGCGCAGCCGAGGGCAAGGAAGTGCTGGTGCCATATCGGGGCGACGTCGCAAGAACCGTGCAGGAAATCCTCGGCGGCGTCCGCTCGGCGTGCACTTACGTCGGGGCGCGGCGGCTGAAGGAACTGTCGAAACGCACGACGTTCATCCGAGTCACCCAGCAAACCAACGAGATGTTCAGCAAGCCCTGAGGCGCGGGCGATTGGCCGCTGTCTCGCTGGCTCGGTTCAGCGCAGGCCCGCCACGTAGTCGGCCACCGCGCGCATCTCGACAGCAGTCAGCCGGGCGGCGATCTGCATCATCGCCGTGTTGTTGCGGCGCGTGCCCTCGCTGAACGCCTTCAGTTGCGCCTCCGTGTATTCGGCATGCTGCCCGCTCAAACGCGGGTACTGCGTGGGGATCCCCGCGCCGCTCGGGCTGTGGCAGCCATTGCACGCCGGCACGCCTCGTTCCGGAATGCCGGCGCGGTAGATGCGCTGGCCAAGCTCGAGCGTTTCACGATTGCGCGAGGCACCGAGCTTCGGCGTCTGGCCCGCGTAATAGGCCGACACATGCAGCCGGTCGGCAACCGAGATGCCGCCGAGGATGCCGGTCATGATGCTGTTGACTCGGGCGCTCTTTTCGTCTGCCGGCTTTGCGTAATCGTTCAGCTGCTTCAGCAAATAAACCGTGTCCTGGCCGGCCAGCTTCGGGTTGGCCGCGAGCGTCGAATTGCCGTCGGCGCCATGGCAGGCTGCGCAGATCGAGTTGGCGATCTCCTGCCCGCGCTTCAGGTCTGGCGTCGCCGGCCCGGCCTTGTCCTGCGCCGATGCTGCGAAGGCGGCGCCAAGGCCGAGGACGGCGATTGCCATCAATTGGCGCAGGGCGGAAAGATTGGTCGAATAGGGCGTCGATTTCATGACCGATTTCTTCTTGAGGTGCGATCGGCGGCCGACCACTCGCTTCAGCCGCGGTGGCGATCGCGTCAAAGCCGCGTATTCTACCGGAGGCCCCGATGCGAACCTCCGATTCGCCCGGCGTGCCAGCACCCTGCCTGCCGCCGATCAGCCTTGCTGCGCTTCGAGTCCGCACGCTTCACCGTTTCGGTTGCCGAACTGACGCAGCTGGCCCGTGCGCCGCTGGCGATGTTGCCGGAGATCGCATTCGTCGGCCGGTCCAACGCCGGGAAATCGACCGTCATCAACGTGTTGACCGGTCAGCGCCAGCTCGCGCATGCCAGCAAGACGCCCGGCCGAACGCAGCTGCTGAATTTCTTCGAGCTGTTGCGAAGCACGCCGTCCGCAAGACCGGAGATCTGCGCCTATCTCGTCGATCTGCCGGGCTATGGCTTTGCAAAGGTTCATGAGGACACGCGTGCCCGCTGGGACCAGCTGGTCGGCGGTTACCTCGCCACACGCCGCCTGCTTCGTTGCGTGGTACTGGTCACAGACGCACGACGTCCGCTGGCGGCCGCCGACGAGGAACTGCTCGCCTGGCTGGCGGCACGCGAGGATGCCGAGCGCTTGCGCGTGCACGTCCTGCTGAACAAGGTCGACCAGATCGGCCGCGGCGAACGCGCGCGCGTGCGGGCGCAGATCGAGCATCGCGCCGAGGCGCTGCCGATGCTGGTGTCGGTGCAGCTGTTTTCGGGGCTCAAACGCGAAGGCCTCGACGAACTGCGCCTGACGCTCGCCCACGTCATCGAATCCTAGACGCCGCAGCCGGCGAACCGTTGTTCGACCGCGGGCGCGTATGATCTTCGCGGAAAAAAAGACCCCGAGCATGGACCCGGGGTGCAATGCCTTGACAGGCCCCGCTCAGGGAGGAACAGCGGGAGGCGACCAGGTCGCCTGAGCGCAGTTTCGCGCAATGGCGATTGAAGAAAAGCTCGGATTTCCCCTTATGTCGAAACATGGCCAGTACCCCGCACTGCGGCTGCGCCGCATGCGACGCGACGACTTCTCCCGCCGGCTGATGCGCGAGCATCGGCTGACGCCCAATGACCTGATCTATCCGGTATTCGTGCTTGACGGCAAGGGACGGGGCGAGGATGTCGCCTCGATGCCCGGCGTTCGGCGCCTGACGGTCGATTTGCTGGTGCCGGTGGCCGAGCAGTGCTTGGCGGCCGGCATTCCGGTCCTGGCACTGTTTCCGGTCATCGACGTGGCATTGAAGACCGCCGATGGACGCGAAGCGTCAAACGCCGAGGGCCTGGTGCCGCGCGCAGTGCGCGAGCTGAAGCGCCGGTTTCCGGAACTCGGCCTGCTGACTGACGTGGCACTCGATCCCTACACCACTCACGGCCAGGACGGGTTGATCGACGAAGCCGGCTATGTGCTGAACGACGAAACCGTCGAGGTGCTGCGCCGGCAGGCGCTGGTGCAGGCCGAGGCCGGCGTGGACATCGTCGCGCCCAGCGACATGATGGACGGCCGCATCGGGGCGATCCGCCAGTCGCTCGAGAGCGCCGGCCATATTCATACGCGGATCATGGCCTACTCGGCCAAGTACGCTAGCGCGTTCTACGGGCCGTTCCGCGACGCAGTCGGCTCGGCGGCCAGCCTCGGCAAGTCGAACAAGGCCGTCTACCAGATGGACCCGGCCAATACCGATGAGGCGCTGCGCGAAGTGGCGCTCGACATTGCCGAAGGCGCCGACATGGTGATGGTCAAGCCGGGCATGCCTTACCTCGACATCGTCCGGCGAGTGAAGGACGAGTTTCGCATGCCGACCTTTGTTTATCAGGTCAGCGGTGAATACGCGATGCTGAAGGCAGCCGCAGCCAACGGCTGGCTCGACGAGAGGAAGGTCGTGCTCGAATCGCTGCTTGCCTTCAAGCGCGCCGGTGCCGACGGCGTGCTGACCTACTTTGCCCTGCAGGCGGCACAGTGGCTGGCGCAGGAACGCTGACGCCCCGATGAACTGGGTCCATATCCAGCCGGATGCCGCCGCCCGCCTGGATGCTTTGCCCGACGCGCTTGCCGCGGCGGGTTTTTACTGGTTCGACCTGACCCACGACGAGTTCAGCGCCGATCCCGAGGCGCTGCGCGACATCGTGCAGCGCCTGACCGGCGCGCGGCTATTTGATTTGCACCTGCGCGATGCGGCGAATCTGCAGCACCCGTCGTATTTCGACTCGACGGCAGCCTACGGCATGCTGGTCTTCCGCAAGCTGACGCCGGAGCACGACCCGACGTTGACACCGCTGGCGGACGTTGGCCATCTGCCTGAACACCAGCACCGTGGCCGCAGGCTGCAGCCGATCGTGACCCGCCCGGTCACGTTCTTCGTGCTCGAGCGCCTGCTGGTCACGGTACGCAATGCCGATTCGCTCAGCATCGAGCAGGTACGCCAGCGCCTGCTGGAGCCAAAGGCGCGGGCCGCGCCCAAGGTGGGCGGCGTCAATGGGATGGAAATCGCAGAAGGCACGGTGGCGCGCCTGCCGCAGCGTCCGGCAGACCTGCTGCTGCGCCTGGTCAACGGCATGGTCGATCGGTATCTCGAACTGCGCCAGCCACTGACAGACAGGCTCGACCGCTGGCAGCGCGAATTGCTCGATCGGCGCCGGCCGTTCAGCGACTGGCGGGCGCTGCTCGACGCCCGCATTGAACTGCGCCGACTGCAGAACCTGTGCGAAGAACAACGCGACGCGATCCAGGAACTGCGCGACGACTATCTCGACTCGACGCCCGAGGCGCAGCACAGCGACGCGCACCTGGTCCGCATCGCCGACGTGATCGAGCACATTGAACGCGTGCTGCGCCACGCCGGACGGCTGGAAAGCTCGATCGAGACGGCGGTGCAGTTGCATTTCTCAGCAACCGCGCATCGGACCAACCAGATCATGCGCATCCTGACCGTGATCACGGCCGTCTTCGCGCCGTTGACGCTGGTGGCCGGTCTGTGGGGCATGAACTTCGAGCGCATACCCGGCGCCGGCCATCCGCACGGTTTCGGCCTGATGGTGGCGACGATGACCGTGCTGGCGCTGATGCTGCTCGTCCTGTTGTGGGTGCGGCGCGTGCTGACCGATCGGCCGACCGGCATCAGTGCCTGGTGGCGGCGGCGGATGCGGCAGCGCGCCCAGGGCCGCACGATCGCCGCGCCCTAGGCCCCGGGCGAGTCGGTCAATCGCCCAGAGCGTCGCGCAACTGCTTTAGCCGCCGCCCATCGCGCTTCGTCGGCCGACCTTTGAGCGCATCGGCC
>JBFGOX010000008.1:0-18332 GCA_041565015.1 Burkholderiaceae bacterium | reverse complement strand
GCGACGATCCGACGGCGCAGGCTTACGCCTATTTCGGCGATCCATTCGCGCGGGTACTGCTCGGTTAGTCGCGGCCCGCGACCGCCTACTGCGGCGCCGGCGTCAGCAGCGCCGCCGGCCGCTGCAGCTGTTCGATCAGGCGGTCCTTTTCTTCCCACAGCGCATTGACCCAATCCTGCATGCGCGTGCGGAACTGCGCATCGTTGGCGTAGTCGCCGCGCACCAGTTCAACCGGGATCTCCCGCTGCCGCACGCGCACGATCACGTCGTCGACGCGGCCGGTCAGCAGCTGCCAGAATTTCGGTGCCCCGTGCGGGTAGACGATCGTCACGTCGAGCAGGCGATGGCAGCGTTCGCCCAGCGTGGCCAGCGCCATGGCAATGCCGCCGCTGCGAGGCTTCAGCAGGTGGCGGTACGGTGAGCGTTGCACGCCGTGCTTGTGCACGGTAAAGCGCGTGCCCTCGAGAAAGTTGATCACCGAGGTCGGCACCAGGCGGAATTTCTCGCAGGCGCGGCGCGCGCGTTCGAGATCCTCAGCGCTGCTCAGGCCGCCCTTGCGCTGCATGAACGGAAAATCGAGTGCCCACCAGGCCAGGCCGATCACCGGCACGTAAAGCAGTTGCCGCTTGAGAAAGAACTTCAGCATCGGCACCTGGCTGCTGAACACTTTCTGCAGCACCAGGATGTCGACCCAGCTCTGGTGGTTGGACGCCACCAGGTACCAGTCGTCGCGGCGCAGCCCCTCGGTGCCGCTGATGTTCCAGCCGTTGTTGCCAGCCGCCGCCATCCAGCCGTTGTTGACGCGGATCCAGCTCATCGCCAGCGCATTGAGCGCCCGGTCGGTGATGTGCCGTACCGGCCGCCACGGCAGCAACAATTTGGCGAGTGCAAACGGCACCATCAGCGTGCAGAAGAGCAAAACGTTTCCGGCCAGTGCCGCCGAGGCGATGACGCCCTTGATCGCGGCGACAGCGCGCCGCGCAGGTGATTCAGTCGGATTCATGGCGGGCCCGGAAACAGGATTGCATTTGACCGCAGCGCCCGCCCGGGCGGGATACCCCGGCGAGCAGCCGACTTGACCCAGCGCAAACCGGACCAACGACGCGCGTATCCTTCGGCCCTCACCGCGTGGCCGGGCCCTGGCGCGCGTGCCCGTTGATCGAAGTACTGCCGATGAATGCCCCTTATCCCGCCGCCCTGCTGCGCGACGTTGCGCAGCGGCGCACCTTCGCCATCATTTCGCACCCCGACGCCGGCAAGACGACGCTGACCGAAAAGCTGCTGCTGTTCGGCGGCGCGATCCAGCTCGCCGGCGCGGTCAAGAGCCGGCGCGCGCAGCGCCACGCGACCTCCGACTGGATGGAGGTGGAAAAGCAGCGCGGCATCTCGGTGACCAGCTCGGTGATGCAGTTCGACTTCGGCGGCCACACGATCAACCTGCTCGATACGCCGGGCCATGAGGACTTCTCGGAGGACACCTATCGCGTGCTGACCGCGGTCGATGCGGCGGTGATGGTGATCGATGCGGCCAAGGGCGTCGAGGCACAGACGATCAAGCTGCTCGAGGTCTGCCGCCTGCGCTCGACGCCGATCATCACCTTCGTCAACAAGCTCGACCGCGAGGTGCGCGAGCCGTTCGCGCTGCTCGAGGAGATCGAGTCGGTGCTCAGGATCGACTGCGCGCCGGTGACCTGGCCGCTCGGCATGGGCAAGCGCTTCCGTGGCGTCTACCACCTGGGCGACGACCGGCTGCTGCGCTTCACGCCCGGCGGCGAGCGCGCCGCCCGCGAGACCGAGGTGATCGAAGGAGTGAACAACCCGCGGCTGGCTGAACTGTTTCCCGACGAAGCTGCCGCGCTGATCCACGACGTCGAGCTGATCCGCGGTGCCAGCCATCCGTTCGAGCTGGACCGGTTCCTCGCCGGCACGCAAACGCCGGTGTTCTTCGGCTCCGGCATCAACAACTTCGGCGTGCAGGAGATCCTGCAGGCGCTGGTGCACTGGGCGCCGCCGCCGCAGCCGCGCGATGCGGGGGCTCGCGCAGTGGCGCCGGCCGAGGCGCCGTTTTCCGGTTTCGTGTTCAAGATCCAGGCCAACATGGACCCGCGCCATCGCGACCGCATCGCCTTCCTGCGCGTGTGCTCGGGCCGCTATGCGCCGGGCATGAAGGTCTGGCACGTGCGCGCCAGCCGCGAGATCAAGCTCGGCAATGCGCTCACCTTCATGGCCAACGAGCGCGTCAGCAGCCAGGACGCGGTAGCCGGCGACATCATCGGCATCCATAACCATGGCCAGCTGCAGATCGGCGACACGTTGAGCGAGGGCGAGACGCTCGGCTACAAGGGCATTCCGTATTTCGCGCCCGAATTGTTCAGAGTGGCGCGCGCCCGCGATCCGTTCAAGACCAAGCAGCTGCAAAAGGGCCTGCAGGAGCTCGGCGAGGAAGGCGCGATCCAGGTGCTGGCGATGGCCACCGGCGAACTGCTGCTCGGCGCTGTGGGACCCTTGCAGTTCGAGATCGTCGCCCACCGGCTGAAGCACGAGTACAACGTCGACGCGGTGTACGACACGCCGGGGATTTCCACCGCCCGCTGGCTCACCTACCCCGACGAGACGACGCGCCGCGGCTTCGAGTCCGAGCAGTCTTTGAGGCTGGCGCGCGACGTCGACGGCAACCCGGTCTATCTGGCCAGCAACAGCGTCAACCTCGAGGTGACGATGAAGTACTGGCCGACCGTTCACTTCCACGCCACGCGCGAGCACGGGCAGAAGCTGGCGCACCAATAGAGACAACACGGCGCGAATCGCGCCGCGATCGGGCCGCCGCGCCTACTGCTGGCGGCTGGCGTTGCGCGCCGCCTCGTACATCGAGGGCGTGGCGCCGGCGCGGCCGAGATATTCGCGCAGGTGCTTGATCGCCTGCACGTTCATCACGTTCGAGTGATGCGGCCGGTGCAGGATCCCTTCAGCGCGGTTCAGCTTGACGCGGATGCGCGCGCCGGACAGCGATTCGATCTCCGCGCCGAGGTGATTGAGCAGCGACTCGATCTCTCGCCAATGAATGTTGCCGCTGATCGGGTCGTGGAAAATCAGCTTCAGCAACTGCTCGTGCTTGTGGCTCATGGCGCAACTCTCTTGAGACGGTTTCCGCCTCAAGCATACGCGCGCAGCCCGCGTGCAACTGCTGCGCGGGCTCAAGGTTTGGCGAGTGGCCGCATGCGGGCGCGAAGGGCGCCCGCATGCTGTTTTCAGGCCGCCAGCGCCCGGCAGATCGACGCGACATGGCGCCGATCGGTGCCGCAGCAGCCGCCAACCACGGCGAGCTTCGGCAGCAGCGGCCGCAGCGCCCGGTACTGGCCGCCGAGTTCGTCGGGGTCGCCGTCGTCCAGATCGGTGCTGGCATCGAGTTCGGCATGGCTGCGCTTGCTCGCGTTGGCGCGAATGCCGCGCAGCCGTTCGCGCCAGGCGCCGCCGTCGTGCAGTGTTCGCTCGAAATGCGTCGGGTGCGCGCAGTTGATCATGTAATAGGCGGCGTAGCCGTCCGTGGCGGCGTCGGTCGCCTCGATGGCCGCGGCCAGGGATTGTCCGGTCGGCAGCCGGCCATCGGTTTCCAGCGTGAATGAGATGGCCACCGGGATCGCGTGCGCCTTGGCCGCAGACGCGATGCCGATCGCCTCCTCGACGTAGTTCATCGTGAAGCCGGCGACCATGTCGGCGTCGGTGTCGGCGAAGGTGCGCACCTGCAGGTCGTGGTAGCGCCGCGCCTCGTCGGCCGACATCCGCGCCTCGGGACGGTAGCCGTCGCCGCGTGGACCGAGGTTGCCGCTGATGACTACCGGCGTTTCAGGCTGTTCGACTTCGGCGCGGATCTCGAGCATCAGGCCGATCGCACGGCGATTTGCCTCGGCCAGCCGCTGCGCGTCGTAACCGAGCTTCGCGCCCCAGTCGGGGTTGGCGCGCCAGGTCGGCGCCTCGAGCACCAGACCGAAGCCGTGCGCGTGCGACAGCTCGGCGAAGTGGCGGTAGTAGGTGCGCAACCGCTCGCGACCATCGTTGCTGTTGAGCAGGTCGAAGGCGGCGAAGCACGGCAGGTCGCGTCCGTCGTGAAAGACCAGCTCGGTCTCGAGTCCGCTGTCGGTGGCGAACAGATGACCATCGAGTTGCGGCAGTTTCCTGCGGTATTTGCCCATGGTGTCCTCCTTGGGGTGAGTTGCTTTACGGCTCGAGCATCGCGGCGCTGGGCGCCGTCTTGTTCTTGTGTGGCGTCGACACGTCGCGCCACAGCAGCATGTCGGCCAGCCGCGACGACGCGCCGTCGTAGAAGCCGGTGGCTGGCGCGAACTCGCGCGGGTTGAAGAAGGTGCCGAAGACGATGTCGAACAGCGGCAGGTCGGCGAAGTTGCCGGTGTGCCGGCCGCGGCCGTGGTGGTACGAGTGGCTTTCCGGCCGCTGCACGAGATAGCCGAGCCAGCGCGGCGTGCGCACGTTGGCGTGCTGCAAGATGGCCAGCAGCGTCAGCACGAGCAGCACGATCGTCGCCGCCTCGGCGGTGATGCCGACGACCAGCGTCAGCGCCAGGCTGCTCGCTGCCGTCCAGCCGATCATGTCCAGCGGGCTGAACCAGAACGCGCTGAACGTATCGAGCCGTTCGGCACTGTGGTGCATCTGGTGGAAGCCGCGCCACAGCACATGGGTGCCGTGCATCGAGCGGTGCCACGCGTAGGCGACGGCCTCGTAGATCAGCAAGCCGGCGGCAACCCCACCCCACGTGCCCAGTGTGGTCAGATCGAAAACTTGCAGCGCGGCGAGGTGATCGGTCCACAGCAGCGGCAGGTAGGTCGAGACCATCATGTAGACGAGGAATGCGGCAAGCCCGCGCAGCCACCAGCCGCGCACGCGCGGCAACGGTCGGGCAGGCGCCAGTGCTTCCCATGCGATCAACGTGGCGAAGATCGCCATAACCGCGAGGGAAATCGGGTCGAGCAACACGTCAATGGGGGTTGGCATGGCGGAACTCCTTCTGCTGCAATCACGAAGGCGTCACTGTATGAACGCGGCCGCATCGGCACTAAGTCCGATTCGGCCGCCAACCCGACGTTTCGGCCATGACCCATGATTCCGACGTGAACGGGCGAGCAGTGCCGATTGCGATCCTGGCGATCGCCGAGTCGACCGCTTCGCTCGTCTACGGCCTGTACGACCTGTTCAAGTCGGCCGGCCGCGACTGGGACATCCTCACCAAGGGGGAGCCGGGGCCGGAACTGCTGCGGCCGCAGGTCGTCTCGTCGCAGACGGAGTCGTTTCTCGCGTCCAACGACGTGCGCATCACGCCGGAGGCCAGCTTCGCGACCTGCGGCCGGCCGGCGATCGTCTGCGTGCCGGAGGTCGCCATCGCGCCGGGAGCGCCGATCGACGGCCGCTTCACGAGCGAGGCGCAATGGCTTCGGCGCTGCCACGCCGACGGGGCGATCATCGCCACCGCCTGCTCGGGCGCGCTGCTGCTGGCCGAGTCCGGGCTGCTCGACGGCTTCGACGCGACCACGCACTGGGCCTACTGCGAGGTGTTTCGCGCGCGCTATCCGCGGGTGAAGCTGCATCCGCAGCGGGCGCTGGTGGTCAGCGGCGAGGGGCAGCGGCTGGTGATGGCCGGCGGCGGCACCTCATGGCTCGACCTCGGCCTGTACCTGATCGCCCGCGCGACGGGCGTCGAGGTGGCGATGCAGACGGCGCGCGTGAATCTGATCGACTGGCACGACATCGGCCAGCAGCCCTTTGCGCTGCTCGCCCGCCAGCGGCAGGTCGACGACGCGGTGATCGCGCGCTGCCAGAACTGGATCGCCGAGCACTATCAGGAGCACTCGCCGGTGGCGGCGATGGCGCGTCTGAGCGGGCTGGCCGAGCGGTCGTTCAAGCGCCGTTTCCAGCAGGCCACCGGCATGTCGCCGCTCGCGTACGTGCACACGCTGCGGCTGGAGGAGGCCAAGCAGATGCTCGAAGCGACCGATTTGCCGATCGAGGCGATCGCCAACGAGGTCGGCTACGAGGACGCCGGCTTCTTCAGCCGCCTTTTCCGCCGCCAGGTGCAGCTGACCCCGGCGCAGTATCGAAAGCGCTTCGGTTCGATGCGGCAGGCACTGCTCGGTTCGAAAGTCATCGGGCGCATGACGGCATCGTCAGACGCAGCCCGGCTGGCGACGACGCGCCCGGTGGCCGGCGGTCTCTAGTCGAACAGCGCCGTCTCGCTCGCGTCCGCCGGCGGCGGCTGCGCCGCTGCTTCGCTTTGCACCAGTGCGCCGACCCGCACGCCGAGCAGGCGGATGCGCCGCGACAGCTCGATGCGCTTCAGGCACTGGCCGGCGGCGCGGCGGATGGCGGCGGCATCATCGGTCGGCGCCGCCAGCGTCGTATCGCGGGTCACGGTACGGAAGTCCTCGAAGCGCAGCTTCAGGCCGATCGTCTTGCCGGCATAGCGCTTGCGGCGCAGATCGTCGCCGACACGAATGCAAAGCTCGGTGAAGATGCGCGAAAGCTGCTCGCGGTCGCGCACCGGGTGCAGGTCGCGCTCGAAGGTGGTCTCGCGGCTGATCGATTTCGGCTCGTGCGTGGTGACCACCGGCCGCTCGTCGCGTCCTTGGGCCACCCGTTCCAGCCACGCGCCGTAGCTGGTGCCGAAATGCCGCACCAGCCATGCCGCGTCGGCGGCGGCAAGCTCGCCGATCGATGCGATGCTGAGCCGGGCCAGCTTGGCGGCCGCCTTGGGACCGACGCCGTTGATCCGTCGCACCGGCAGCGGCCAGATGCGGGTAACGATGTCGGCGCCCGTAATCACAGTCAGGCCGTCGGGCTTATCGAGCTCGGAGGCGATCTTCGCCAGCAGCTTGTTCGGCGCCAGGCCGATCGAACAGGAAAGCTGCGTCGCCTGTCGCACGGCCTGCTTGATCTCGCGCGCCACTTCGCGCGCGCACCACCAGGCCTCGGCGACGGCATCATGGGATTCGTCGCCGGCCGCCTCCGACAGCCGCGCGGCGACGACGTCGGTCAGATCGATGTAGATCTCGTCGATGCCGCGGTCCTCGACCACGGGCGCGATCTCGCGAACCGCCGCCTTGAACAGCCGCGAGTAGCGACGGTATTCGTCGAAATCCACCGGCAGCAGCACGGCATCCGGCGCCAGTTGCGCGGCGCGCATCAGGCCCATCGCCGAATTCACGCCGAAGGCACGTGCCTCGTAGGTGGCGGTGGTGATCACGCCGCGTCCGCTGTAGCCGCGCAACCGCGCGAAGCGCCGCCGCCGCTCGCCGCTCGCGGGGTCGGTTTGCCAGGTCGGCTGATGCCGTGCGCCGCCGCCGATTACGACCGGCTGCCCGTGCAGTTCCGGATAGCGCAGCAGCTCGACCGACGCGTAGAACGCGTCCATGTCCAGGTGTGCAATCAGGCGCGGAACGCCGTTCATGAAGACAGCGGTGGCGCGCGGCGGCTACGTTGCGCCTGCGCACCGGTGATTTCTCGCCGTCGCGCGAAGGCACTGCTCGTCATTTGTGCACCTGCGTCGTGGTTTCAGGGGTTGGCGCCGGCCGCGCGGACTACCCCTGTCGGTAATGGTTGATCGCGGTCAAGCACGTTCGAGAGGCGTCTCGTTAGCGTAGCTGTACGTTTTCGACCGCTTCCAGCGCGCGTGCCCAGCATGCGCCGCCGGCGGTGTATCACTTGAAAAGAATTCGGGGAGTCAATCGTGTTCAGCCAACCGATCAAGAGCCTGATGGAGCGGCGCAAGTTTCTCACTGCGCCGCCCGGCACGACTGTTCGTGAAGCGTCGCAGTTGATGGCGAAGAAGCAGGTGGGCGCGGTGCTGGTCGTCGACGCCGGCCACCTGATCGGGATCTTCAGCGAGCGCGATGCCGTCTTCCGCGTCATCGCCAAGGGGCTCGATCCCTCAAAGACGCCGCTCGTCGACGTCATGACGCGGGAGCCGAAGACCGTGGGGCCGAACAACACCTTCGGCTATGCGATGACGATCATGCACGAGAACGGTTTCCGGCATATGCCGGTCATTGACGAGGGCAAGCCGATCGGCATCGTCTCCGCGCGCAGCGCGCTCGATCCCGACCTCGAAGAGTTCATCTGCGAAGAGCGCCGTCGCAAGCACTTCCAGGAAGAATCGCAGTAAGCGCGCGGCCCGCCGCCCGGCGCCCGCTCAGTCCGGGCGCGTACGGCGCATCTCCGGCAGGCCGATGCCGGTCGCCTCGAAGCCGCCGTCGACCGACAGCACTTGGCCGGTGACATAGCTGGCGGCCGGACTGCACAGGAACCCGACCGCCGCCGCGATCTCTTCCGGCGTTCCGTAGCGGGCGAGTGCAATCGCGTCGTGATAGCTGGCCCGGATCGCCGGCGTGTGCACCGCCTTGGCCATCGCCGTGTCGACCGGGCCGGGCGCGATCGCGTTGACGCGAATGCCGAGCGCGCCGAGCTCGACCGCCTGCTGCCTGGTCAGGTGCATCAGTGCTGCCTTGCTGGTGCCGTAAGCGACGCGCAGCGTGCTGGCGCGCAGGCCCGAGATCGACGCGATGTTCACCACGCTTCCGCCGCCGCTCGCGCGCATCGCCGGCGCGCAAGCCTGCGTGCAGATGAACGGTCCGTCCAGGTTCACCGCCAGCACGCGCGCCCATTCCGCGTAGGTCGTCTCCAGCATCGGCTTGAACACCGCCACGCCGGCGTTGTTGACGAGCGTGTCGATGCGGCCGAAGCGTGAAGTCACCTGATCGATCGCCGGCCGCACCTGTTCGGGCAGCGCCACGTCGCAGACGATTGCCAGCACGCGCTGTCCGTCGTTCAGCTCGCGCTCGGTGGCGGCCAGCGTCTCGCCGTCGATATCGAGCAGCGCCACGCGATGGCCTTCGGCGAGGAACCAGCGCGCGATGGCCAGCCCGATGCCGCGTGCGCCGCCGGTGACGACGGCGACCGGAGCGGCGGCCTGCTGCGGCGACATGCGCCGCACTGTACAGCGGACGCAGCTTCACAAGCGCGGCTACGCGGCGCAGCACGGCAATTCGCGCGACAGCGGATCGCGTGCCGGTGTGCGATAACGGCGCCTGCGCCGCTGCCGCCGGCCAGCGGCGCTGTCGATTCGACCTCGCGCTGTCAGCAGGCAGGCGAGGAAACCTCACCTGAGCCGCTCGGATGCCACCGCAAGCTGACTCCCGCTACGCCGCGATCCGGTTGCTGGTGGCGCTGCTGCTGATGACGGTCGGCGCCAGCGGCATGTACGTCGTAGCGGTGGTGCTGCCGGCGGTGCAGGCCGAGTTCGGTGTGGCGCGTGCCGACGCATCGATCCCCTACACGGCGATGATGATCGGTTTTGGCATCGGCGGCGTCCTGATGGGCAAGCTGGCCGATCGCTACGGCGTCACCGTGCCGATCCTGATCAGCGCCGCCGGCCTCGGGTTCGGCTACGTGGCCGCAGGGATGGCCGGCAGCATCTGGCTGTTCGCGGTGGCGCACGGCGTGCTGATCGGCCTGCTCGGCGCTTCGGCCACCTTTGCGCCGCTGATCGCCGACACCGCGCTGTGGTTCGCGCGCCGCCGCGGCATCGCGGTGGCGGTGTGCGCCAGCGGCAACTATCTCGCCGGCACGGTCTGGCCGCCGATCGTCCAGCACTTCGTCGACACCATCGGCTGGCGTGACACCTACGTCGGGCTGGGCATGTTCAGCGCGGTGGTGATGTTGACGTTCGCGCCGATGCTGCGGCAACGGCCGCCGCTGCCCGCGCCGGCGTCAGCACACGCCTCAGGTGCGCCGGACGACGCGCCGTCGACCCGGCCGTTCGGGCTGTCGCCCACCGCCGCGATGGTTCTGCTGTGCGTTGCCGGGCTGGCCTGCTGCGTGGCGATGTCGATGCCGCAGGTCCACATCGTTGCGTATTGCGGCGACCTCGGCTACGGCGCCGCGCGCGGAGCCGAGATGCTGTCGCTGATGCTCGGCCTGGGCATCGTCAGCCGTCTGATTTCAGGGGTCATCTGCGATCGTATCGGCGGCCTGCGCACGCTGCTGCTCGGCTCGGCGCTGCAGGGCCTCGCGCTGCTGATGTTCCTGCCGTTCGACGGGCTGGTGTCGCTGTACGTGATCTCGGCGCTGTTCGGCCTGTTCCAGGGCGGCATCGTGCCGAGCTACGCGATCATCGTGCGCGAGCACTTCTCGCCGCACGAGGCCGGCGCCCGCACCGGCACCGTGCTGATGTTCACGCTGCTCGGCATGGCGCTCGGCGGCTGGATGTCGGGCGCCGTGTTCGACCTCACGGGTTCGTACCAGGCCGCCTTCGTCAACGGCATCGGCTGGAACCTGCTGAACCTCGCGATCGCCATGACCCTGCTCGCCAGGGTCCGGCGCGGCCTCGCGCCGGCCTGACCGTTCGGCGAGACTTACGCGCGCCCTGGCGAGCCGACGCCGGCCCGCGCGGCGGTCACTTGGCCTGCATCCGATTCAGGTAGTCGGTCAGCGCCAGGATGCGCGTGCGCGCGTACAGCGCCGGATCGAAAGGCGCCGCCTCGAAGTCCGCGTCGCGGAACTCCTCGCGCCCCAGTC
This sequence comes from Burkholderiaceae bacterium, assembly GCA_041565015.1. GTDB lineage: Bacteria > Pseudomonadota > Gammaproteobacteria > Burkholderiales > Burkholderiaceae_F > JADJWR01. Next base: position 7,754 of record JBFGOX010000008.1, on the reverse strand, counting down.
GCCGATAGCTCCTGCCCCAGATCGGCATGTCGCGCGGCCCGTGCGCCAGCACTTCGGCCGTGCCGTCGATGTACTCGTAGACCTGTTTCAACGGAAACACACCGCCGTTGCGCTTGGCCAGCAGGGTCAGGTCGCCGGTGCCCTTCGCCTTCAGTTCAAGCAGGTTCATGAACTTCAGGTACGGGCCGTCGCCTTTGGCCGCCGGACCGTGGCAGATCGCGCATTTCGATTCGTACTCGTTCTTGCCGAGGTCGAACGGTTTCTGCGCGTTTGCAGCGAGCGGGCTGAACAAGATCGCTGCACCTGCAATCGTGGTGAGCAGTTTCTTGGTATTCATCATGAAACCTCCGCCGGACACTGTTGTCCTCAAATGCGGTTACACGCATCGGAGCCCGGCGAGGCCAACCGATCTGCGGCAGACATCACGAAGGACTCTTCCGCGCTTTTCAAGGTAGTCGTCGAGCAGCGTCGCCTGTTGCGCTTTGTCAATCCGCGGCCGATCGGCTCTGGCCCGAAGTCGGGATCTTTGTGCCCGCGCCGACTTACGTTTCGCGCAATGGCGCGTTTCGCAACACGCTAAGCGCCGGGCGGCTGCGTCGACCTGCGCCACACGCTTGCCAGCCAGGGCTGCTGCTCGCGCGGCAGTCCGGGCGGGCGGTAGTAGTGATCGATCTCGCTGAAGCCCGCTTCGCTCATGAAGCGGCGCCACGAGGCCAGCGAGTGAAACACGCCGTAGCGGCCACGGCTGAATCCCTCTTGGTCGCTGCCGCGCGGATTCGACGCGAACAGAACACCGCGCGGGTTCAGGCTCGCGCGCCGTTCGCGCAGCACGCGCGGCAGCTCCTGGCTCGGCACGTGAAACAGCGAAGCGTTGGCGAAGATGCCGTCGAAGCACGACGCCGGCAGGTCGAGGCGCAGGAAATCCTGCTGCCACACTTCGCAGCCGCTGAACTCGCGCGCCATCGCCGCGAATTCGGCCACGCCTTCGAGGCCGATCGGCCGCTGACCGCGCGCACGGAACGCCTTCAGATCGCGCCCCGGCCCGCAGCCGAAATCGAGGATCGCAAACGGCGGCGTGCCTTCGATCGCCGCCAGCAGTGCCTCGATGTTCTGGCTGACGTCGTGATCGCGCGTGCCGTGCCAGAAATCTTCGCTGCTGTGCGCGTAGTCGGCGAGGGTCGTGCTGCTGATCAGTTCGAGGTCGCGCGGGTTCAGCTTCATCGTCGCCTGCCGGCGCTTGGGTCAGCGCATCGGCAGCGCGAGAAGCATGCCACGGACATGGCCGCCACGAGTAGGCGGCAGGCCCGCGGAAAGGCGCCGTCCCGCAACCCGGCCCGCCCCCGCGCACGCATGCAGCGGGCCGAGTCCGCGATTCTTCGAGAAAAAATTCCGGCTGCGGTCTGCCCGCGCGTGCTCGGGGTCAGGGCCGGCAGCGCGCTGCGCCGGCAACAGCGCGCGCCGGGTCGCGACGCTGCGTCAGCGTCGACTGGCCCTTACGGCCGGATGACGGCCCAGCCCTGCTTCTGCTTGTCGAGGATTTCGATGACGCCGGCCTTCACGTAGCCGATCTTCGGGTGCATGTCTCTTTCGGCCAGCTTGCGGCCGCGCATCGTGTTCTGGCACATGCTGACCTGCGCGCCCGAAGCGAGCGTTTCGTCGATGCGATTGGCCAGCGGCGAGTCGAACTTCAGCAGATCGGCGCCGTGGCCAAACACGACCACCTCAATCTGCACGTTGTCCTTGCCACGCTCGGCCTGGATATTGCGCACGACGTTCAGCGCCTGGTTCCAGTTTTTCGGGTCGCCGTCGCTGACCTGAATGACGATGCCTTCCTTCGCGGTGCCTGCGGCTGCGGCCGGGCCCGTGGCCGCGACCAGCAGCGCGCCCAGGGGGGCGAACTGGATGAAGTTCCTCCGGATCATGGTGTCTCCTCTGCCTAGGTGATGTCCACAAAAAAACAGGCACCGGACCACCTTTCCCGGTGCCTCTACCGGTCTTTACCCCGCCTGTCGCGGAAATATTCCCGCGTTCTGTGTGATGTTGTGGGGAATAAGATGCCGCGACTGACGGTCTTTAGCGGAGGAGCCGTTGGCGGATGACGAGAAGCGTCGCCGTTTCGAACGGCTGATCGTCCCGCATCTGGATGCCGCCTACGGCCTGGCCAAGTGGCTGGCGCGGGACACGGTCGCGGCCGAGGAGGTCGTGCAGGAAGCGTACTTGCGCGCGTTCCGCTTCTTCGACTCGTTCCGCGGCGAGGAAGGCCGCGCGTGGACGATGGCGATCGTGCGCAACACCTATTTTTCGATGATCGAGACGGAACCGCCAGCGGGGCGGTTCGAAACTTTCGACGAGGCGATCCACGGCGGGGCCTTCGACGCGGCGCCGACACCGGAGGACGCCGCGTTGGCGAGCGAGGCGAAAGCGCGGGTTCGGGACGCCGTCGCCGCGCTGCCGATCGAATTTCGCGAGGCGATCGTGCTGCGCGAGCTGCACGGCCTTTCGTACCGGGAAATCGCCGCCGTCACCGGCGCGCCGATCGGCACGGTGATGTCGCGCCTGGCGCGCGGGCGCCTGCTGCTGGCCAAGGCGCTCGCCGAACGGCCGCAAAAGGAGTGATCGATGGACTGTGCACACACGCGCCGGCTGGCGCAGGCCTACGTCGACCGCGAACTCGACGTCACTGCATCGCTGGCGCTCGAGGAGCATCTTGCCGCCTGCGGCGATTGCCGCCAGCACCACGAGGCACTGCGGCGCGTGCGCGCAGCGGTCGGCGACAGCGTCGGCCTGCAGCCGGCGCCGGCCGGGTTGCGCCAGCGCATCAAGGTGCGGCTGCGCGCCGAGGCACGAGGCGCGTTGCCGTGGTGGCGGCGTGCACCGGCTTTCGTCGCCGTCCCGGCGGCGCTGCTGCTCGCGCTCGCCACCGTGCTCGTGTCGCTTGGTTATCAGCAGTTCGCGCAAGTGCAGCCGCAGAAGATCGTCTATCACATCAACGAAGGCACCGATCCGGCCACAGCACTGCGCAACCTTGCCAATCATGTCGAGAGCGAGTCGAACGTGAAGGCGATTGTCGTCGCGCACAACAAGGGTGTGGATTTCCTGCTGGCCGGCGCGCGCGACAACGAAAGCGGCGAGCTTTTCGAGGTTGAGGTGTCCCGGCTGCGAACGCGCGGTATCGAGTTCCGCGTCTGCGGCAACACGCTCGCGCGGCGCGCGATCGACCCGCGGCGCGTGATCCCCGGGGCCCGGCTCGTGCCCTCCGGCATCGCCGAAATCGCCCGCCTGCAGACCCGGGAGCGCTACGCCTACATGCGGCTGTAACGGCGCCGATCCCGAACCGCCGGCGCGAGACCACGGCCAAGACAAGGCCGGTCGGGCCGCGCCGCGCTGGCAAAGCGGCTAAAGTGTGGGCGCTCCGACGCCACGTCGCGATGCTGTCTGCAAATCACGGAGACCCGGCTTGAGCAAGCTGCAACAACGGCTCGATTCGCTGCCCCCCGAAGTTCTGAAGGGCATCCTGCGCGGTATCGAAAAAGAGGGTCTGCGCGTCCGGCACGACGGCACGCTGGCCGCAACAGCACACCCGCACGGGCTCGGCTCGCCCTTGACCCATCCGAGCATCACCACCGACTTCAGCGAAGCGCAGCTCGAACTGATCACCGGCGCGCATCGATCGGTCGAGACGCTGCTGCAGGAGCTCGTCGAACTGCACCAGGTCGTCTACCGGCAGATGGAGCACGAGCTGATCTGGTGCGTCAGCATGCCGTGCAAGCTGCCGGCCGACGACCAGATTCCGCTGGGCCAGTACGGCCGCTCCAACATGGGGCGGCTGAAGACCGTTTACCGGCAGGGGCTCGCGCATCGCTACGGCCGGCGCATGCAGACGATTTCCGGCATCCACTACAACTTCTCCCTGCCGGCCGCGGCCTGGCCGCTGCTGCAGCAGGCCGACGGTGCCGGTGGCTCGGTCAGCCAGTACCAGGACGACACGTACTTCGCGCTGATCCGTAACTTTCGCCGCCATTCGTGGCTGCTGCTGCTGCTGCTTGGCGCCTCGCCGGCCGTTTGCGGCTCGTTCGTCAGCGGCCGCAGCCATGGCCTGTGTGACTGGGGCACCGGCACCTTCTATGCGCCGCACGGCACGTCGCTGCGCATGGGCCGGCTCGGCTATCAGAGCGATGCGCAGGCGGCGCTCAATGTCAGCTTCAACTGCCTCGGCAGCTATGCAAGGACGCTGCACCGGGCGTTGAGCGAGCCGTATCCGGCCTATGAGGCGATCGGCCTGCGCGACGGCGACAAGTACAAGCAGCTCGCCACCACGCTGCTGCAGATCGAGAACGAGTTCTACGGCACGATCCGGCCGAAGCGCCGCATCCATCCCGGCGAACGGCCGCTGCGCGCGCTCGGTGCGCGCGGCGTCGAATACGTCGAGGTGCGGCTGGTCGATATCGATCCGTTCAGCCCGGCGGGCATCGGTGCCGAACAAATGCGGATGCTCGACATCTTCCTGCTGCACTGCCTGCTGTCGGCGAGTCCGCTGGATTCGCCGCAGGAGATGGCCGCCATGGCGCGCAATCAGCGCCGCATCGCCGAGCGCGGGCGTGATCCGCTGCTGCGGCTGCACCGCGTCGGCGAGTTGCTGCCGGCCGAAGCGCCGACGGAGACCGATGCGAAGGTCGTCGCGCCGGTTTGCGCCGACATCGCGCTGTGTGATCTGGCGCCGGCCGACCTGGTGCCGGGCGAGTGGGGCGCGCAACTGCTGCGCGAATGCGAGCCGATCGCCGCGGCGCTCGACCGCGCCTATGACGGCGCGCAGGACGGCCACCGCTATGCGCAGGCGCTCGCCGCCGCGCAGGCAGGCTTGCGGGACTTCGATTCGCTGCCTTCGGCGCGCGTGCTGCGCGAGGTCGAGCGTAATCACGACAGGTCGTTCCCCGCCTTTGCGCTCGCCTGTTCCGAGCGGCACCGCAACGCGCTGCTCGAGTTGCCGCTGTCGCCGCAGGTCGCCGGCCGCTATGAACAGATGGCGCGCGAGTCGCGTCGTGCGCAGCTGGAACGCGAGGCGGCCGACAGCGCGGCGTTCGAGACCTTCCGCCAGCAGTATCTGACGCAGGACCTGATGAGCGGGGAGCACTTCCGGCAGACCTGCTGAGCGGCCACCCGCCATGCGGCAGCCAGGACAGAACAACAAGCGATGAAGAGCAGGGCGCACGCCGAGATCACGCTGCTGATGGACGCGCTGGCTTTCTCGTCGTACAAGCACCGCAACCAGCGGCGCAAGGACGTCGACGCCTCGCCGTACATCAACCACCCGATCGCGCTGGCCCGCGTGCTTGCGGTCGAGGGCGACGTCACCGACCACAAGACGCTCGCCGCCGCGATCCTGCACGACACGGTCGAGGACACCGAGACCACCTACGAGGAGCTGAAGGAAAAGTTCGGCCGCACGGTGGCGCAGACGGTGCGCGAAGTCACCGACGACAAGACGCTGTCGAAGGTCGATCGCAAGCGGCTGCAGATCGAGCATGCGAAGCACCTGTCGCGCCGCGCGCGGCTCGTCAAGCTTGCCGACAAGACCTGCAACGTGCGCGACATGGCTTCGCACCCGCCGCATGGCTGGCCGCTCGAGCGCCGGCGCGAATACTTCGACTGGGCGAAAAACGTCGTCGAACAGATCCGCGGCACGAACAAGCAGCTCGAAGCGGCGTTCGACGAGGCCTATGCGGCGCGGCCATAGCCGGGTCCTTCGATCGCTGCAAGACGTGACCCGACGAACCGGCGCTGCGTCGTCCCCGCGCAGGCGGGGGCCCAGCGACTTTCTTCGCCCAGCAGCGGCCGGCTTGCTCCGCCGGCGTGTCGATCGACCCCGAGCGTGCGCCCGTGCCTGATCCGCTGCTACCGGTCGACGCAGAAAAACACCAGCAGCGCCAGCGCACCGCGCTGCTGCTCGCGCTGGCCTTGATTCTCGTCTGGGGGGCGAACTTCAGCGTCCAGAAGGCGGTGTTCAACGCCGTGACGCCGGGCGGCTTTCTGTTCGCGCGCTACCTGATCATGCCGTTCACCGCCGTGCTGCTGCTGTGGCAGCGGCACGGGATGCAGTGGCCGAAGCTGTCGCGCGAAGAGGGCTGGGCGCTGGTGCGGCTGGGCCTGATGGGCCACGTGCTGCATGTGGGCCTGGTGACGCACGGCATTCACTTGTCCACTGCGTTTTCCAGCTCATTGATCCTCGCTGTCGGCCCGGTGTTCACGCTGCTGCTGCTGCGTCGGGTCGGCTACGAGCGGCTCACCCGCGCGCAGGTGCTAGGGGTGGCAGTGGCCTGCATCGGCGTGCTGATCTTTCTGTCCGACAAGCTGCTGCGCGCGCGCTGGCAGGCGAGCAGTGGCGATCTCATCCTGCTCGTCGCCGCCTTCTTCTTTTCCGCCTACACGGTGGCTGCCAAGCCGCTGATCGAAAAACACGGCGGTGTGACCGTGATGGCCTACGGCACCCTGGCCGGCAGCGCGCCGCTGGTGTTGCTCAGCCTGCCCGCGGGCCTCGCGGTCGACTGGGCGGCGGTGACACCGGCGATCTGGGCGGGCCTGTTGTGGGCGGTGCTCGTCTCCGCCTTCATCGGCTGGATCGTCTGGGGCTGGGTCAACGCCGTACGCGGCGTGGCGCGCACGGCGCCGCTCATTTACCTGATGCCGCCGGTGGCCGGCTTGGTTGCCTGGTTGACGATGGGCGAGACCTACACGCTGATCAAGCTCGGCGGCGCGGCAGTCACACTGGCCGGCGTGGCGCTGGCGCAGTTCGGGCGGCGGGAATAGGGCGGGCAGTTCGGCACGCAGTCATTGCGCACCTGCGCGGTTCAGCCTGCGCACGCCGCCGTCAGCAAGTGTTCGCGCATCGCCTCGGCGCTTTTGCGCGCAATCTTCTCGTCGTGCTTGCCGGCGTCATAGACGAGGTTGACGATCAGGCGGCCGGCATAGGTGCTGACCGAGCTGAACACCGACTGATACGGCAGCGGACACAGCGCGAACGAGATTGCCTGCACCGCAGGGTCGGCCGCCACCGGTGCCACGTTGCCGACATTGCTTACCGATGAGCCCTGCGGTGAGGCCATCACCTTCTTGTGCAGGCTCGCCTCGCCGCCGGGTTCCGCAACTGCGCTGTCAAGCCCGTACAGGCTGAAGAACAGATGGCCGTCGCCGCGTGCCAGCTGCATGCGCGTGTGTGTGACGATCTCGCGCGCCAGCGCCCAGAACTCGGTCGCGCCATCGACGGCGAAGTTCGCCGCCAGCATCGTTACGTACAGCGCGGTCGGCGCCAGCGGCTGCGCCGGCTCCAGGTGCGCGCGCAGGTCGATCGGGCAGGACAGAAAAAGCACCGCCGGCTCGGCTGCCGGCAGCAGGCGATACGTGGCGAGCAGTTGCGCCGCGCACAGCGCGCCGTGCACGGTGGTTGGCCGCCGCGGCGGCTCATCTCCAGTAGCTGTTTCGGCTCATCGGGCCGAAGCGCCAGCCGGATCAGCCGCGGCAGGCGCTGCGGCGATTGCGTGTTCAGCCACGGCAGGCGTGCCGGCTTGCCCAGACGCCGATAGTCGCGCATCACCGCTTCGTACACCTGCTCGGCGGTCTGCGGCTGCTCGTCCCAGCGAAAGCGCGGCGGAAACACCCTGTGCATCGGTGGCAGCGGCGCCGCGGGCTGGACATGGCCCGCGCCATCCGGCGCAGCGATGCGGCCGAGCAGCCGGCGCAGCAGATCGGTGCCCGAGCGG